>JANJWY010000145.1 GCA_024709285.1 Erysipelotrichaceae bacterium | reverse complement strand
ACGATCTGACGTCGGTTATTGACCAAATCATTGAAAATATAAAAGAATATTTCATGGGATTTCTCTTTGCCGGCCAAAAACTGTATGTCGTCCATCAGTAATACATCCACCATCTGCATACTTAATTTAAACTCTTCTATTGAATTATCTTTAATGGAACTGACGACGCGAGTTACAAAATTAGCCCCTGAAGTGTACAAAACACGTTTATCAGGGTAATTCTTCTTTACATAGTTGCCGATTGCATTCAATAAGTGTGTTTTACCCAATCCTGAATTACCAAATATGAACAAAGGATTATAAAACTTGCCTGGATTATATGCACAAGCTAATGCTGCTGAATGAGACTCTTTGTTGCTTGGACCAACAACGAAATTATCAAATGTATAAAAAGACAAAACACCATCCTCATCAACACCCTCTATAATATTTTGACTGATTGAAGTGGAAGATGGACGTTTAGCATACTCAAATTGAGTATAAATATCACAGTCTAAATCTTTATCCAGAACAGTTTTAAGAGAAGATGAGATAAAATCGGTCTCTTGTAACAATATAACCTTTTGAATCTGAGTTGGAACGACAATAACAGCCTTACTTTCTGACAGATCCTTAAGGGAGGACTCATCAAAGTAAGTGTCATAAACAATGGCATCGACATAACCGCTGCTTCTCATGAATTGTTTTGTCTTGCTCCAAATATCTTCAAGATAAGTCTCTACGTAAGTCATACTCCTACCCCAAACCCTTCTGTGTGAACTCATTTTACAAAAATATCCACAACATTTCCACACCTAATTTCAATGTAACAATTTTCTCCACAACGCAAACCATCAAAAGCGCACTGATACAGGGCTAAATCATAGTTTTCCACAACATCTAACAAATTGCAGTTTGTTGAAAAAATGTGGACAATAATGTGTGGATAGTAAATATGTTAAATCTGTGCCAAAACCACTGATCACAAGAAAGTTATCAACAGGTTTCCCACAGTGATAAATGGCTTAAACAGTATATTCTATGCAGTTTTCAGCACTTACCACAATTGTTGATTAAACAATCAAATGATATGTTGAAAAATATGTGAGAAAGCAATGGATAGTCCACATGTTTTTGTGTGGAAAAACAGTTGTTCACAACAGTGAGATATTTCACTTTTTCTAAAATACATATGATGAGTTGGATATTACGTGAGCATCACTTTTATATTCACATGCTTTTGTTGACTTTAATAACAGAATTATGTATAATCTACTAGCAATTGCTCAATATTGTATTAAAGAACTGGAGGTGGCTCTTGTGAAAAGAACTTATCAACCGAGCAAAAGAAAACACCAAAAGGTCCACGGTTTCAGAGCCCGTATGAAAACGGTCGGAGGTCGCAAAGTGTTGGCCCGTCGTCGCGCAAAAGGCAGAAAGATCTTGTCGGCGTAAAAAGTCACCTTCGGGTGACTTTTTTTCAGATTTATGAGAAAAGATCTTCGCATTAAAAATGCACGTGAATTTCAAACAATCATTGGCAAAAGACACTTTTTTACAAACAAGTGCTTTGTCCTTTATCATGTGAAACGAACAACAGAACAAGCACGCGTTGGAATCACAGTTTCGAAGAAATTGGGTAATGCTGTCGAAAGAAACAAAATCAAACGTCAATGTCGGATGATGATGCAAGAATTAATGACATTTGATGAGAAGTTTGATTTGATTTGTATTGTAAGAGGCGGTTATCTTGAGCAATGTTACCACCAGAATAAAAAAGAGTTGGAAACATTGTTAAAAAAGATTAAAATATACTATGACGCACAATCTATGAAGGAGATTAAAGATGAACGTATTTAAAAAACGCAAGACCCTTATCGGAGGCGGCGCACTGCTTTTGTTCTTAAGCGGATGTACCAGCGTCCTTGATAAGAATGGCAATGTACTGCCAGACAAAATTATTTCTTCTACAACGACACTAGCAGAAATCTGGGCGAATGAGAGCTGGTTCTCTGCTTTATTCGTATTCCCTTTGGCAAAAGCCATCAATTTCCTGCAACCTTACCTTGGCATTGCTTTGGCAATTGCAGCCGTCACGATTTTTATTAAGTTAATCACTTTGACATTTACAATTAAATCAACGGTGGCAACGCAAAAGATGCAGGTATTGCAACCGGAACTCAACAAAATCCAAAAGAAGTATGAAGGCAAAAAAGATGATCAATCACGCATGGCTATGGGACAAGAGATGCAAGCTCTTTACACGAAGCACAATGTCAACCCGTTAGGTACGATATTAGTCACATTCATCCAATTGCCAATCATCTTGGCCATGTGGCAAGCGGTTCAACGTTCAGAGTCAGTCTTAAATGGTACGTTGTTTGGTGCAAGTCTCAAAGTCACACCGATGACCGGATTTCTGGAAATGAATTTCATCTATATCATTATCTTCTTGTTAATGGGCGCATTCCAATTCGCATCCATGATGCTTCCTCAGTATTTGGCTAAAAAAGCAGCGAAGAGCCGTCCGGGTGACAAACCGGCACCGAACAGTCAAAAAGGTATGATGTATGGTATGTTTGCGATGATTATGTTCATATCGATCAACTGGCCGACCGCAATGTCCTTGTACTGGTTGGTGAGTGCATTTGCTCAAGTAGCACAGACGCTGTTCATTCAATGGAAGTATATCGATACTCCTGCGGGAGCGAAGTAATTATGAAAAAGTATACCGCAAAAAACTTAGAGGAGTTGCTCGATAAAGTCGCTAAGGAAAAAGGTGTACGGGTTGACGAACTGACCTACTACGTACTTGAAGAAAAACAAGGATTCTTAGGATTTGGAGCTCAGGTTACAGCTGAAGTTTACTGTCTTAACGATGTAAGTGAATTTCTTAAGACTTACCTTGAAACGTTCTTTAAAAACATTCAACAGTCAATCGAAGTCGGGGTTGAACGGCAAAACGAAACTTTCAGAGTTATGATCAATGCTGAAAATAATGCGATTTTGATTGGGCGCGGCGGTCAGACGCTACAAGCAATCAACACAGTGGTTCGCGGGGCTGTAAATTCCTATTTCAAACGCCGCTTCCAAGTCTTGGTTGATATCAATAACTATAAAAATGACCGATACGACAAAGTAAAAGCAATGGCCACACGGATAGCCCGTACCGTTCAACGCACCAAGATCAGCGCAGTCCTTGATCCGATGCCCAATGACGAACGCAAAGTAATTCACCAAATGCTTTCGGAGATGAAGAACATTCGTACCGAAAGTGAAGGAGATGGCAGCCATCGCCGCTTACGCATACTGTTTGATAAAAACAAAAACTGACTTTTCCCAAAAGGAAAAGTTTTTTCTTCGAAAAACATGTGTATAATAGAAAAGTAGGTGAAGTCATGAAACTGATCGTCGGATTAGGAAATCCAGGGAAAAAGTATGAGCAAACCCGGCATAACACGGGATTTTTAGTCATTGATAAAACAGCAGAAAAGCTGAATACTCAGTTTAATCAGATAAAATTTCACTCTTTCTACACAGTTGCGGTTTATAACAACGAACAAGTGATGCTAATGAAACCACAAACCTATATGAACTTGTCTGGGGAAGCAGTGAGTGCTGCTGTTCGATTCTTTAAAATAAAACACGAAGACATTCTGGTGATCAGCGATGATCTGGACTTACCGGTCGGAAAAATACGAGTCAGGGCAAGTGGCAGTGCCGGAGGACAAAAAGGACTGAAAAGCATCATGGATCACCTCAGTGACACGAATATTCCGCGCTTGCGCGTAGGCATCGGTAAGAATCCGCTGATTGATACGGTCGATTATGTATTGGGTAAGGTCGAACCGGAAAATCGGGAGTTATATCAGCAAAGTATCAATGAGGCAGCGGATACAGTTTTATTGTTTATCAAAGGCGGTATTAAAGAAGCTGTCGATCGGAATAACGGAAAAAATAATGGAAGCAATACTCCAACGACTAAGTCAACATCCGGCGATTGAGGTTTATGGCCGGCACAATGAACGATTTGCCAATGTTTCTTTAGCACAAGAAGCTCTTTTAGTTGCGGCTTTTTATAAAAAACATCCACAACCCTTGATCATCGTAAAGTCAAATCTGTTTCAGGCTCAGCAGCTGTATGAAAAGGTTGCTGCACTTTTGGGACATCCGGATCAAGCTTTCTTATATGCTCAGGAAGAATCACTGAGAGTTGAGGCCATAGCATCATCACCGGAGATGCATACCTTAAAAATGGAAGCGATGATGAAATTGCTTACTGTGGAAAACCCTTTATGTATTACTCACACTGCTGCAATCATCCGGAAAATCCCCAAAAAAGATACCTTGTTAAAACTCGTTGTAGAACTTGAGACGGGGGAAAACCTTCCTCCTGGCAACATCATCAACAAACTCCGTGAGATGGGTTATACGCAAGTGAATCGCGTAGACCAACCGCTGACCTTTGCGGTACGCGGAGGCATCATTGATATTTATGCCATAAACTACGATCAGCCAATCCGGATCGAGTTTTTTGATACCGAAATCGAAAGTATCCGAGCGTTTGATGTTCACACACAGCGCACGGTACAGAATGTTTCGAACATACGTATTCCTTTAGCGACAGATGTAATTTTCACTGAAGAATCGATTCGACAAATCGAGATTCGAATCGAAGAGAAATTCAAAGTATCCGCAACCGATCGAGATACATTGGAATTAGCAGCACTGAAAGAGATCATCGACAAGGATCTCTCGTATATTAAAAAGCACATCAAAGAGCCAAGATTGTATCGCTATTTAGGGTTAAGTGACGATGTTTGCAGTTTACTCGACTTACGTGATGCAAAAGTTGTCGTATCAAGTATTGAGGAAGTCAAGAAGCAGCAACATCATATTATCAGTGATACCGTGGAATATATTCAGGAGCTCGCCCAAGACCATCAGGCATTGGCATTTTTTGATGTGTTTTTCGATGCAATGACGGTCCTGGCTCCAAAAAATCCATTACTTTTCCACCAGTACGATGTGAAAGATGAGATTAAGCTTTCTTGGCATGCGTTGAGCAAAATGAATCAGACACTTCCACAAGTGGCACAGCGAGTGAAACAACAATCAGATTCCGCTGATGTAGTGCTGATATTGCAGGAAAGCGAAATACGTGTGATGATTGAGCAGTTTATTGATCAAAGCATCCCATACCAAATGTCAGATGGTAACAAGATATATCCAGGAATTACGATCATTCATGGTCAGTATGATGAAGGGTTTGAGGCGATTAACGAAAAGTTGGTTGTATATACCTCCAAGGAATTATTTTCGACAACCATTCGATTGGGACGATTTGTTAACAGATTCAAAGAAGCTGAAGTTCTCAGTAATTATGACGAGCTATCGACAGGAGATTATGTGGTTCATCAGCAGCATGGTATCGGTAAGTATATGGGAATAACGACACAGCTGATTGATGGAGTTCATAAAGACTTTTTACATATCGCTTATCGCGGTGATGATGTTCTCTATGTTCCGTTAGAACAGTTTCGTTTAGTACGTAAGTTTGTATCCGGAGAAGGGGCTTCACCGAAGTTAAACAAACTTGGTTCCGGAGAGTGGTCAAAAACAAAAAAGAGATTATCTGAGAATATAGCTGATCTTGCGGACCGTTTGATTGCACTGTATGCGTCAAGAAGCGAGCATATCGGATATGCATATAAAGAAGATACCCAGATGCAGAGGGAATTTGAAGATGAGTTTGAATATGAGCTCACAGACGATCAAAAGCAGGCCATTGCCGAAATCAAGGAAGATATGATGAAGGCGAAACCGATGGATCGGCTCTTGTGTGGGGATGTCGGTTTTGGCAAGACGGAAGTAGCCATACGTGCAGCGTTTAAGGCAGTAAGCGAAAACAAGCAAGTGGCATTTCTTTGTCCGACCACTGTGTTATCCAGACAACATTATCAGACCCTTCTGAAACGGTTTAAGAATTATCCGGTGAATATAGCCGTGCTCAATCGGTTTGTCATCGAAAGCAAGCAAAAAGAGATTCTTCATGATGTAGCTTTGGGGAAAATCGATATTCTCATCGGAACTCACAGGATTTTGTCAAAAGATGTCAAATTCAAGGATTTAGGGTTTTTAATCATTGATGAAGAGCAGCGCTTTGGTGTCGAACATAAAGAGAAGATCAAGGAATTACGCAATTCCATCGACGTTCTCTCATTAAGCGCAACACCGATCCCGCGAACATTACAAATGTCTTTGATCGGATTGCGCTCACTATCCCAATTAAACACGCCACCGTCCAATCGATTACCGGTGCAAACATACATCGTAGAGAAAAACCGCAGTTTGGTTAAAGAGATCATCGAACGGGAACTTGCCAGGGGAGGGCAGGTATTTTACCTGTTCAATAATGTCGAACAGATATTTTCTCTTGCTTACCGACTTCAACAAGATATTCCATATGCGAAAGTTGCTGTAGCTCACGGCCAGATGAATCGCGAAGAAATCGAAGATGTCATGTTTCAGTTTACCGAGAATGAGTGCAATGTTTTGGTGTGCACGACCATTATTGAAACAGGGATCGATATACCGAATGCGAACACGATGATTATCGATCGGGCGGATGCCTTCGGATTGTCACAACTATATCAGATCAAGGGTCGGGTTGGTCGCTCAGATCGGCTGGCGTATGCATACTTGATGTATGAACCTAAAAAGCAACTATCTGAAATTGCTTCAAAACGGTTGGGAGCGATCAAAGAATTCACAGAGCTGGGAAGCGGTTATAAAATTGCGATGCGAGATCTGACAATTCGCGGAGCCGGAGATTTGCTTGGCCCCGATCAGTCCGGATTTATTGATACGGTCGGTATAGATATGTACATTGAGATGCTTCAAAAAGCAATTGCCGAGAAACAAGGAGTGTTTGTTGAGCAAGAGGCAGAACCTTTACCAAGGGTTATGATGAAAGTCGATGCTTATATTCCAAAGAGCTTCGCGCCGGAAGATCTTGAGAAAATCAATATGTATAAACGGGTGGATGCCATACGTACACTTAAAGGGCTCAATGAGCTGATCGATGAAATCTCGGATGTCTATGGGCATTTACCGGCAGTTGTTTCTCTTCTGTTTGAGAAGAAACGTTTGGAAATACTTTTAAGTGAAGAAAGGGTTCATTCGTTTAAGGAACACTCCATGGCTGTTGAGTTGACATTTACGAAAGATTATAGCGATACGATTGATGGAGTGGCACTCTTTACGCTGGTAAATCAAGTTTCAAGAGACATTGAATTGAAATATATTCAGCGTCGTATTGTGTTAAAATTTAAGAAACATCCGAAATGGTTAGCAGAGGTTACTCAAGTATTGATGCAGACCAAAAAATTAGTCAAGAAAGGCAGTTAAAAAACAAAATGAGAATTGATAAATTCCTAAAGGTTGCGCGAGTGTTAAAAAGGCGGACAGTGGCTAAAGAACTTGCGGATCATCAGCGCATTGTCATTAATGGGAAAACCGCAAAACCTTCAACGGAAATTCATGAAAATGACATTGTTGAGGTGATTTTCGGCCATCGTAAACTGACAATAAAAATTTTGGCAATAAATCCTCATCCGAGTAAAAAAGATGCCGGAATGTTGTATGAAGTGTTGGATGAGAGCTTTATAAACACACCTGCAGAATGAATTTTCGTGACAACTCTTGCATTTTTGTAAAATGGCAGTATAATAAAATTCTCAAGAGGTTGGTGTCTTAATGAAAAAAGAAAAGAAATCTCGTAAGAAACTCAAAGGATTTGTATTGAATATCATCGCTTTTATCGTTTTTGGGGTATCGTTGGTACTTCTTTATCAGGTCTCATTGCAAATTGTTCAAACTGTCCAGATGACGGCTCGTTTGAGCAGTGTTCAAGAACAAATGAGCATTCTTGAGAATGAAAACGATTATCTTATGGAACAAAAAGATAAATTGAATGATCCTGAATATGTTAAGAATTATGCCCGCTTTGGCTACATGCTTTCCAAAGAGGGTGAGCAGATATTCTATCTTCCGGAAAAACAAAAGGATGAATGACAACGGGTAACCGTTGTTTTTTGTTGGTTTATTGTAAGTGCAAATTTTCTCAAACAATGGTATAGTAGTAGCGTAATTACGGAGGAAGTAAGAAATGTCAAAAAGACCTTTAGTATTTGTGGTTATGGACGGTATCGGCTTATCCAATAACAAATTGGGTAATGCAGTTGCGGCCGCCTATAAACCACATTTAGACAAATTTATGAATGAAGCGCCGATGACACAGTTAAAGGCTCATGGGACGGCTGTCGGATTGCCAAGTGATGAAGATATGGGGAACTCTGAAGTCGGGCACAACGCATTGGGTTGCGGTCAGATTTATGCACAAGGCGCAAAATTAGTTAATCAATCCATTGAATCCGGTGATATTTTCACATCACAGACATGGAATGAATTAGTAGCCTATTCCAAAGACAACACCATGCATTTTATAGGTCTGTTGTCGGATGGCAATGTCCATTCACATATCAATCATTTAAAAGCATTGATTTCACAGGCGAAAAAAGACGGTATTAAGAATGTCCGTGTTCATGCATTGCTGGACGGACGTGATGTGCCTCAGAAGTCTGGTCTGATTTATATTGAAGATATTGAAGCATTTATGGCAGG
>JANJWY010000084.1 GCA_024709285.1 Erysipelotrichaceae bacterium | reverse complement strand
CAGTATCAAGAACGCATTGAGCAATATCGTTCGAAGGAATGGCGGTTAAATCCCCTCGAAGCCTTTCAGGCACAAGTGGAAACCAAATTCCCTTGGGGTGAAATCCAGGCGTTTTTCAATGTACACGGCGGAAATATCATCGAAACCAAAATTTACAGTGATGCCATGAATCCGGATTTTATTGAGCAATTGTCAAAAGCATGGAAAGATGTTCCCTACGAATACACCTCCATGAAACAATCCTATGTCGTTGAAGAGCATCAGACCATGGTGGAAGATATCCTTTCAGCCATTTTCCATACGGAGGAACAAGCATGAAAATCGTGGTGATTGGTGGCGGAATCGGCGGTTATACAGCCGCAATCAAGGCGGCTCAATACAAAGCGGAGGTCGTTTTGATTGAAAAAGGAAAGCTGGGCGGAACCTGTCTGAATCGCGGTTGCATTCCGACCAAAGCTTTTTTGCATGATGCCCACATCATCGATGCGGTTCACACATCGAAAGCGCTGGGAATCTTTGACAGTGTCCCCAATCATAATGTTCAAGCGATCATCGATCGCAAAAATACGGTCGTCGAGCGTTTAAGAGATGGCATTGCTTCTCTATGTAAAGCCAACAAAGTCGAACTGATTGAGGATGAGGCGGGTTTTATCGATTCGCACACAATCGTACTGAAAAACAGTCAACAGAAAATTTCGGCAGATGTCTTTATCATTGCGACCGGATCGATGCCGCACCGACTGCCGGTCGAAGGAGCGCAAAGTGACGAAGTGTGGACCAGTGATGACTGTTTTGATACTCCTGTTTTGCCTGGTCAGCATGTTTGTCTGATTGGCGGTGGGGTCATCGGTGTCGAGTTGGCTACCTTCTATAAATCGATCGGATGCAATGTGACGGTCATTGAAGCGCAAAAGCGCATATTGCCCAACATGGATCGTGATGCGGCCAATCAGCTGGCAACCCTGCTTAAAAAGCAGTCGGTCACGATTTTGACCAATGCGTTTGTCAAAGAAATAAAATCAACCCCTCCGTTTCAGGTCATTTGCACGGTCAATGACATTGAGCACAAAATCGTTGCTGATCGCATCATTCAGTCGGTCGGCAGAAAAGCGGTTTTCAGTGAGTTGAAACCGGAAAACGCAAGGATTGAAACAAGTAAGATCATACAGGTAAATGACGCCTATCAAACCAACATCCCCCATATTTATGCAATTGGGGATGTCAACGGTCAAAGCTGGCTGGCTCATGCGGCGGCTGCTCAGGCAAAAGTTGCGATGGACCATATTTTCCATCCGTACACAAAACCACACAAACTTCTGATTCCTTCGGTGGTTTACAGTGATCCGCAGATCGCTTCCATCGGATTGGATGAAACGATGGCAAAAGAGCAGAACATCGATATCAACATCGGGAAATTCCTGGTTTCGGCCAATGGCAAACATGTGGTTGAGGGTAAGGATCGCGGGTTTATTAAGATCATCACCGATAAAGAAAATAAGATTCTCGGATGTACGATTTTCTCACATCTGGCCAGTGAAATGATTGCCTATATGACGCAGGCCATTTTGACAAATCAGACGATTGAGTCGTTGGAAAGTGTGGTATTCCCACATCCGACCATTACGGAATCACTGGAAGATGCAATGGCGGATGTATTGGGTCTTGCGATTCATTCTTTTCCGAAAGTCCGTTGATTAAAGAGGCGTTTCCTCTTATAATGATGGTAGATATGGATGAAGAAACCGGGAGAGAGTGGTAACACCGCCGAAGGAGCATTCGCGCTTAAACTTTCAGGCAAAAAGGACCGGTTTTGGACAAACCTCGTAGAGTGAGCAATCCACCGAAGAAGCAATCCCCTTTGGGGAGAATCTTTCAGGTCAAAGGACGAGGGCGCACAGTCATTTCTGTGCGTCATTTTTTATTTTGAAAAAGGAGGTAGACCGTTTTGGAAAAGAAAACACCGCTGTATGAATGTCATTTGGAAGCCAAGGGAAAAATCGTGGAGTTTGGCGGTTATCTGTTGCCCATCCAATATGAAAGCGGCATTATGACGGAGCATAAAGCTGTTCGGGAAAATGTCGGAATGTTTGATGTGTCGCATATGGGTGAGTTTGTCATGGAGGGTAACGATGCGTTGGCCAATGTCAACTATCTGTTTACCAATGACTTTACGGATTTACCGTTGGGCGGGGTGCGTTACAGCATCATGTGTCAGCCCGATGGCAACACCGTTGATGATCTGTTGGTATATCGTATGAAAGAGGACAAGTTCTATATTGTGGTCAATGCGTCCAATCGCGATAAAGACCGCGAATGGATCATGGCCAATATGTTTGGGGATGTCCGTTTCGAGGATATCAGTGATTCCATCGGACAAATCGCCATTCAGGGTCCTAACAGTGAGAAAGTCGTTGAAAAGCTGACGAATCAGATTCCGCAAAAGTATTACACATTTATCGATGATGTCGTATTTGCGGGTAAGAAAGTATTGATTTCGCGTACCGGCTATACCGGTGAGGATGGCTTTGAGGTGTATTGTCAGGCTGAGGATACCCCGCACTTGTGGAATGAAGTGCTCAAAGCCGGCGAGGAATTCGGTTTGATCCCTTGTGGTCTGGGCTGTCGCGATACCTTGCGCTTTGAAGCGGGGATGCCGTTGTACGGTCATGAACTCAGTGAGACGATCAGTCCGGTGGAAGCCGGGTTGAAGATGTTTGTGAAGTTGGATAAAGAGGATTTTATTGGAAAAGAAGCCTTAAGCAAAGACCGTTTGCGCAAGCGCATGGCGTTTAAAGTCGTGGATAAAGGTATTGCACGAGAACATTGCGATGTGTATGTCAATGAAGAGTTGGTTGGTCATACGACGACCGGCACATTCTCCCCTACTCTCAACCAAGCCATATTTACGGCGTTGGTGGATGTCAATGTTAGCAGTGACAATATCTTCTCGGTCGATGTGCGAGGCAGAAAATTAAAAGCAGAAGTAACGAAGTTTCCGTTTGTTCGTAAATCTAGATAAAGGAGGATAT
>JANJWY010000035.1 GCA_024709285.1 Erysipelotrichaceae bacterium | reverse complement strand
AGACTGACATTTACCCGATGGAGTCCACTTCTTTTCAGATCTTTAGCCATCAGCTTCAATAATGCGCCGTTGGTAGTCAGAGCTATATCTTCAAGTGCACTGATTCGAGACAGGCTTTGAATAAAGCCGAGGATACCCTTTCGGACTAAAGGTTCTCCCCCGGTCAATCGAACTTTCTTGACGCCGATACTTACAAATTGATGGATGACCAAGAACATTTCCTCAAAGCTCAGTAAATCTTCATGATTCATGGTTTTTACACCACCATGAGGCATACAATATTGACACCGATAGTTACATCGGTCGGTGACAGATACACGCAGATAGTTGATATCGCGTCCAAATCGGTCAATCATAGATAAATACCTCCCCTGACGCTGATGTGTCATATCCTCCTAAAGACTTACAGACATCCTTGAACTCTTCTGAACGGATACAGTTTAGGAATAACTGCATTTTCGGATCATCAAGGAAATCCGCATAACAAACAAAGTCATAATCTTCGAGTCCTAGAGGAATGAAATCACACCCCATAATTGTAGCGGCAGACTGAATTCCCAATCCGCAATCAGCCACGTTATTGGCTACCGCAGCAGCTACGGCCAAGTGAGTGGTAAGTTCTTTGTCATATCCAATGATTTTCTCTGAATCAATATCTTTCTGTTTTAGCCAATGATCCAATAAGACACGTGTTCCTGCGCCTCGCTGACGGTTAACAAATCGAAGTCGAGTGAGATCTTCGATCGTTTGGATATCGAGGGGATTGCCTTTTTCAACAATTAATCCCTGAATGCGTTTTACCCCTTTGATCAAAGCCATCTTCTCAGTAGAAAACAGCTTTCTGATTGACTCGGTGTTGTACGATCCGTTTGACTCAAGCAAATGCGTCATTGCGAGGGCAGATTCCTTTTTAGACAAGGCTAAAAGTCCGGCATATGATCCGACATGAACAGATGATAAATGATAAGGTTGAGAACTTCGTTCAAACTGATTTGAAATGACATCCATGATCAAATCATGACTGCCTACCGCTAAAAGTGTATTTTTAATGCGGATAATGGATTTATTTAACTGAACTTCCATGACTTCATTGAAATCCACGCCTTCCCGATTCTTTTCAATCAGGGCATATCCTTCACTTTTAACCACAGACATCATCATTCCGGCTCCGCGAGCTAAGGGAGTTGCCACAAAACGTCCGTTGATATAACCGATCTTGACTCGGATGTACTCCTTGCTTTTAAGGCTGGACACGATGCGTCGGGTGCTATAGGCCTGAATTCTTTCTGGTATCAATAAAGGGTAGTGATTCAACTTTAACAACAGGGGAGTAACAAACTCTTCAAAGACGATATGTGCACTGACCGGAAATCCGGGAACACCAATGACCGGAACATCACCGATCATCCCCAAAATTGCAGGTTTCCCCGGTTTGATCGATAAACCGTGGATGAGAACTTTGCCTAAGGCAGAAATAACATGGACGGTATAGTCATCACGTCCTGCGGAAGAACCGGCATTGACGATGACGACATCATGTTTTTTAACAGCATCTTCCACGGCCTGTCTGATCTCATCGAAGTCATCTTTGACGATCGGATATGTTGAGGATAATGCATGTGCTTCCATTGCCAATCCTTTGAACAAGTAAGAATTTGACTCAACGATATCCCCAATCTCAACATTGTCATACGCACTTCGAATTTCCGAACCGGTGGGGATGATGGCGATGGACACTTGCTTGTAAACTTCGATGGAAAGCTGATTTGCGGCCATCAAAACACTGATATCCATGGGTCGAAGTACGTGCTCCATCGCAAAGAGCAACTCACCTTCCGTTACATCCTCGCCAATCGGACGGACGTTTTCCCATGGAACATGCGGTTTGATGATGGATACTCCCAAGTCTGAATGAATGCAGTCTTCAGCCATGATGACCGCATCATAAGGATCAACGATAGGATCCCCTGTATCCACTTCAATATAATCATCAGTATTTAGAAGCAGAGGTTTGTGCTCATTGGCACCTTTTGTCTTGTTTGATGCGATAGCTATGCCATCCATGGCGGCACTTGGGTAGAAAGGAACGCTGCGACGCGCATAAATCGGCTGAGCTATGACCCGGCCGTAGGCAGATTCGGAAGGGATGATTTCAGTGTTTCTTCTCTCCAGTCGGCTTTTTATGGCATCATCAAAAATACGTTTTGCTTCTTCGATATCCGTACTGCTTAAGTAAATCGAACGTTTCATATTTTTCCCCCTAAATCAAAATGACTTCGACGATTTCATCCTTCTGATACCCTTCCAGATTTCCGGGTATGATCACATAACCATCCGCATGTCTCAATGTTGAAATCAAGCCGGATTTCGAGTAAATAACACTCGCTTGTATTTGATATTGCTCGGCTTTTAGCTGAACATAAACAACCGTCTCTTTCCCGGCTGAACTCATTACATTGGTGTTCAATCGGGCAAAGACTTTATTTATTGGAAGATTGTACGCCTGTTGATAAGCGGTTTTGATCACACGGAGGAAAACGGTCATAGCGCTGACCGGATGTCCGGGCAGACCAACGATCAAACATGAACCGCTCGAACCGATGATGGTCGGTTTTCCGGGTTTGATGGCTAATCCGTGAGACCAAACGCCAGGATTTTGACATCGGTCAATGATTTTGGCGGTATAATCTTTCTCCCCTTGAGAACTGCCTCCGCTGACTAAAATAAGATCCACTAAATCTTTGAGTCGGTTTACCGTGGAAAAGAGCAATTCTTCATCATCTTGTATCAAGTGCTCTTCCAAGACACTGACATTCATACTTCTTAAAATCGAAGTAAGTATCGCACGATTGACATCGTGAACCTGCGCTGTATCAATTGTTGCCTGAATCGGGAATACTTCATCTCCTGTTGAGATAACCGCTGCTTTTAGTGAAGTGTAAACTTCAACCTCGGATATTCCAACACCGGCACAAAGCCCGATCAGCTGATGGGTGAACATTTGATTTTCATCAACGATCAATTCTTCGAATCCGACATCTTCACCTGCGAAAATCACATTCTCATGATCAGCGACCGGCCGGTAGATCAGAATCTGATCATCCCCAAATGCTTCGCAATATTCGATCATAACGACAGCCGTTGCTCCTTCAGGGATCATACCGCCGGTAGGTACATAAACACAGTCTCCAAAACTTAATTTCTCAGTGGGGCGCATCCCCATTTCCAGCCTTTCGACACATTTAAGAATCGTTGGAATGCTATCTGAAGCACCAAAAGTCTCATTGGCTTTGAGGGCATAACCATCAACGGTCGAACGGTTGAAATTCGGTAATATCTCAGGGCTGAAAATCTTTCTTGCGCTGATACGCAGATATGCATGGGAAAGCAAAATCTTTTCTGTCTTGCTTTTATGATGTTTCTCAATAAATGCGCGTACACGCAAAATTGCCTGATCTACAGGCTCAACGGTTAATAGTTTCATGTTTGGGAAATGGGTTCATAAAAAAACACCAACACCTTTGTTGATAAAATTATAACATATTTTGAAATAGGGAATAAACACGTTTGGGAAAATTCTTGACATTTATTTTCATTGTTCTATAGTTAAATTACTATGAACAAACATGCGCCGGATGATGTACTTATCAAAAAAGTTTATCTGGAATTAACACAACGATGCAATCTGAATTGCACCAGTTGTTTTCGTCAGAATTGGGACTTTCCTCAAACGCAAATGAGTGAAGATGTGTTTTTGAGATGCTTGGACGGATTGAAGAACACCGCTTCACTTGAAGAAATCGTTTTGGGCGGAATCGGCGAACCCACGATACATCCCAAGTTTGCTGAGTGGGTAAGAATGTTGCCCGATGTGAAACTGACGGTTACCACCAATGCTTTTGCCTGGAGTGAAGAAGTCGTAGAATTGCTGGCTGAGCGGTTTCATCGTGTTGTCGTATCGGTGGACGGACTTGAAGCGGAGTTTAAACTGATACGCAATTTTGAACTGGGCATACTAGAGAAAAATGTTGCCCGACTGATTGAGGCTCGCAAGCACAAAAACCGTCATGAACCTTTTTTGTATGCTCAAATCGTTATCAGTGAGTATAATGTTGAAGATGTCGGTATGTTGATCAAACGGTTAGCCAAACTTGGAATCATGAAGATCATTTTATCCAATCTGCTTCCTCAAAATATGGAAGATAAGGATAAAATCCTTTATACAATATATGAGAATCCGCGCATGAAAGAATATCGGCAAGAGTGGCTGAATATAGCCATGTCCAATCAGATTCAACTGAAGTTTCCCAACATTCAGTTAAAAACGGAGAGAAGATGCAATTTTGTCTATGATGGAACGATGACGATCAACAGCGACGGGAACATAGCGCCGTGTTATCGCTTTGCGCATCCATCGGTGGAGTATGTTTTCGGTCGCAGGAAACAAGTGTATTCCTTTACTTATGGGAACGTGAAAGATAAGGAAATAGATGAGATTTGGAACTCTCGTTTGTATACGGACTTGCGCTTGCAGAACTTGCGCAACCGCTTTCCATCGTGTCCGGATTGTGATTTAGTCGATGCTTGTGATTATGTAAATGATTCGCTTTGTGATTGTAACGGACAGAATCCTTCGTGTGCAGACTGTCTTTGGACACGTGATTTTGTTCAGTGTATTTGACCTTTACAAACATTTGTAAGCGCTTTATAATTAAGTCAGGTTCCGAGTTATCTGACCCGATCAAGGTCATTTAACCGATGGGTCATGCTGGAAACGGTATGGCCTCCCACTCCTTGGAAAGGGACTGCATCATTTAATGCGGCCCTGATATACCAACACCAACTATCAAGGGTCGCCCCTTGGTTTTTTATTGACAAAAGGAGGAAATATGTCAACAACCTATAATTTGAAGATGTTGAGAGTCAATTTGACAGATCGTACGATTAAGACCGAAGATCTCGATGAAAAATTGGCAAAGAAGTTTCTGGGTGGACGTGGATTAGGTACAAAAATTCTTTATGATGAAGGTGTTGCTACGGTTGAACCGTTGTCGCCTGAAAACAAACTGATTTTTATCAATGGTCCGTTGACCGGCGCAAATGTTCCGACGGGTGGTCGTTATATGGTGGTAACGAAGGCTCCGTTGAATAACATGATCGCAAGCTCGAACTCTGGTGGTGTCTGGGGTGCACGCTTGAAATATGCCGGTTATGATGCGCTGATCGTTGAAGGAAAAGCAAAAGCTCCGGTATATCTGGTCATCGATGATGAACATGTTGAAATCAAAGATGCAGCTGAACTCTGGGGTAAAACTTCGGAACAAACCGAAGAAGTACTGAAAGAAGAATATGGTAAAAATGCCTCCGTGCTGAATATCGGCCCGGCAGGTGAAAATCTGTCACTGTTGGCTTGTATCATCAATGAAGCGGATCGCGCTGCCGGTCGTACCGGTGTCGGTGCCGTTATGGGATCGAAAAATTTGAAAGCCGTTGTTTGTTCTTCGAAGCGGACAGTGGTAGAACCTTTTGACAAAGAAGCATTAAGAGAATCTGTTGCTTTGAATCTAAAACTGTTGAAGGATAATGGCGTAACCGGAACCGGTTTGCCGACCTATGGAACAGCGGTTCTTGTTAACATCATCAACAATGTAGGTTCTTTCCCAACGAAAAACTGGCAGGAATCTCAATTTGCCACTTCTGAAGAAATCAGCGGTGAAATGTTGAAGGAAAAATTCTTGGTTAAGCAGGGTTTCTGTCATCGCTGCCCGATCGGATGCGGCCGTGTTATTAACATGAACGGTAAAATCGTCGGCGGTCCGGAATATGAACCGTTGTGGGCATATGGCGCAAACTGCGGTCTGGATGACTTAGAAGCGATTACCATTGCGAACTATTGGGCAAATGAAATGGGGTTGGATGCCATTGGTGCACCGACAACCATTGCCACTGCGATGGAACTGTATCAAAAAGGGTATATAACTGATAAAGATTGCGATGGCGTTCCTTTGAAATGGGGAAGTGCAGAAGCAATCATTGAGTGGACCAAACGCATGGGATTGGGATCAAATCCGTTGGCTAAACTGATGGCTCAAGGTTCATATCGTTTATGCGAACATTATGGCGTGCCTGAGTTGTCGATGTCAGTTAAGAAACAAGATATGCCAGCGTACGATGCCCGTGGTATCCAAGGTATCGGTTTGACCTATGCAACTTCCAACCGTGGTGGTTGTCACGTTCGCGGTTATATGATTTCACCGGAGATTTTAGGATTACCGCAACCGTTGGATCGTTTTGCAACAGATGATAAGGCTTTCTGGACAAAGACATTCCAAGATCTGACAGCTGTCATTGACTCGGCAGGGCTGTGTCTGTTCACATCATTTGCACTTGGTGCTCCTCACTATGCTGCCATGATCAACGCCGCAACGGGTACAAACTATACACCTGCAGAATTATTAGAAGTTGGCGAACGTATCTATAATATCGAGCGTATGTTCAATAAGGCTGCCGGCATGAAACCGGAAGATGACACACTGCCGAAACGTCTGCTGGAAGAACCGATTCCGGATGGACCTTCGAAAGGTGAAGTCAGCAAGTTGCACATTCTGTTACCTCAATACTATGAATTGAGAGGCTGGGAAAAAGCTTTCCCGACAGAAGCAACGCTTAAACGTTTAGATTTATTATGATAGAATAAGGGAGAAGAAATTCTCCCTTTCTTTTGGAGGTACGTATGGTTGAAGTTCGTTTATTTGCATATTTTCGGGATAATCGCGGAAAAATCCTATATCTTGATCCCAATCTCTACCCAACAGTTCAAATGATATTGGATCATTTGGGCATTGCTTTAAGCGATGTTCAGATTCTGTTGGTCAATGGCAGACATTCGCATGCTCAGCATGTGTTGAAGGGAAATGACATCGTGGCTTTGTTTCCACCGGTCGCTGGCGGATAATGGAACGATACTTACGCAATAAAAGCAGCATAGATGAACACCAGCAATATATTCTTTCTAAAAAGCATGTAATTGTTTTGGGATGTGGCGGTCTTGGCGGAAGTGTTGCGGAATCATTGTCTCGCATTGGAGTGGGAAAGCTGACCTTGGTCGATAATGATGTTTTTGTGTTGAGCAATTTGAACCGCCAACGCTTTTCAACCAATAAGACGATAGGGCAATCCAAAGTTGAAGTCGCGAAGGAGAAACTGTTTGAAATCAACGATCAAGTCGAAGTGATCGCTCACAAGAAATTTATTGATTCATCAAATATATACACACTTGTTGATGGATGCGATTTAGTCATTGATGCTTTGGATAATTTTGAAACACGACGGATGATCGAGGATGCGGACTTGGATGTTCCAATCATCAGTGCGGCGGTTGGCGGGTATAATGGCTGGCTGACCATCAGCAAGCCAGGGTATCGGAATATAAAACACCTCTGTTCGAATGCGAACAAAGGTGTCGAACAAATATTGGGCAATCTGAGTTTTACGGTCAATGTTCTGGCAGAGCTTGAGGTCAGTTTAGCAATCAGAACATTATTAGGGGAAGAGGTTTCGTTGCACGGCTTTTATTTTGTTGACTTGAAAACGTTGGAAATCGAAAAAATCGATATCATCGAGTCATTCGCTGTTTGAGTTGCGTAAAGGCGGCAACAAACATCAAAAATAAGAGGATCATAAATGCCAGGGACAATGTTGACCATTTGAGCAAAGTCATGATTCCTGCTAAATCCGCGACGATGGGAGTTGTCTGGGGGAATCGAAATAAAACCGTTGAGGTCATGATGTTTTCCAGATAGTCAAATGCAGCCGCGATTAATGCAACATATAATAAGTTCGAAGCTTTCAACAGCTTCGTTTTTTTATAGAAATATGCGGATGCTATCAGGATGAATTGGGTGTAAGCGATAGGCCAGATCAGATCGAAAGTAAAGCGTTGGCGGATGTAGAAAGCACGGCCATCCTCACCATAACTTTCAGCGATTCGATATAAGTCATCCGCAGAGTACAGAAAAGATGTATCTATGCTTTCAGATAAACCGAAAGCCTCACTCTTTGCGGATTCTTGGGGAAGAACAAATAGGATAAATGACATAAAGATGAGTAAAGACAGGAAGACAATGAGAGCATTCGTTTTGTTTACGATGAGTGCGATGAACTTTCTCATGATAAATCCCCTTTTCTATAGTTTAATGCATAAGCAGAAAAAATAAATCCATTTGCAACTACAGGAACAATCTTTTTTGATGCATATATAGCATTGGAGGAAAAAGTATGAAAAACATGATGAATTTATCCGATGCTTACGAGAAGAATAACGATTTCTATCGAAGTGATGAGATTTATGAGCATTTTATCAGTCAATATCAGCAGTATTTGCGTTCACTATCGACCAAGCAAATGTCGAGAGAATGTATCAGCGGGCTCAACCGATTGCAAAGACAGAACTTGAGGTCATCATCGCAGTTAAACATCCATGCGAAAGTCGGAGATGTGTGTTATATAGATTTTGGTCAGGTATATATTAATGAAGCCGGTTATCAGCACTTCGGTTTGATTTTATCCATTGTCAATCACAAAGCGTTTGTTTTACCAATGACTTCGAATACGACAACCTATCAATATGCCAACGACCCTTCAAGGATCGAGCATGGGAAGACGCATCTGCATCAGTTGGGGTGGATCGAAGGGTTAAACAAGCAGTCAGTTGCCTTTATCAACGATTGTAAATTTATCAACACTGCCAGAATCATTGCGATTAAGGGACATATCGATATCGATAGTGAGTTGTTTTCGGAAATTGTCGAGCGA
>JANJWY010000015.1 GCA_024709285.1 Erysipelotrichaceae bacterium | reverse complement strand
GCCGGATGTTCATCCAACCGATTTATAATATAAATCAACCTTTCGCTTGCTAACATGTGATCAATCTCCTTGCGATTATTATATAACAAAAGTTTACAAAAAGTAACAACATCCCAACATACCTGACAACAACATTTCCATATACCTTTGTGTAAATCTTAGTTTCAAAATTCCATACCGCCATTATCCGTGTAAACTAAAAACAAATCTAAGGATGCATGTTATATTTTCAATTTTCCCCTGTAGTCATGCAAAACGATTAATGATAAGATAATGCTAATGTAACTGTGAAATTGTGAAAAATGGAGGTTTTTGTTATGAGTCAACTGCATTCAGAATTGATTGATGAAAGCAGCGAAGAGTTGAATCTGCTTAAAGACAACCCTTGGATAGAAAACTTATTTGAAGGAGTCTACACCTGTGATGTCAATCGCAAAATCCTCTATTGGAATCAAGGAGCGGAATCGATTACAGGATATAAATCCAGCGAGATAATCAAACGGTCTTGCTTCGATAATATTCTTAACCACGTGGATGAAAATGGAGTTGGTCTTTGCTTTGATGGATGTCCGCTGAAAGCAACGATTGAAGATGGTGTAGGCCGAGAAGCTTCTGTCTATTTACAACATAAGTCTGGCCATCGTGTGCCGGTAAAAGTAAGAACTATCCCCTTACGAAATCATGAAAATAATATTGTCGGAGCTCTAGAACTGTTTACTGAAAACAAGGATGAAAATAGCTTGCGAAACAGTTTGGAGAGTTATAAAAAGCAGTCATCTGAAGATCCATTGACAAAAACTGCCAACCGAAGATACTTAGTCGCAATCGCAGAATCTAAAATCAGAGAATTCAAGACGATGGGAACGACCTTCGGAATCGCATTTTTGGATATCGACAACTTCAAACTCGTAAATGATACTTATGGACATGAGGTAGGCGACAAAGTTCTAAAAATCTTAGCCGAAACAATTCAAAGCAATTTTCGGAGGCACGATTTTCTTGGACGTTGGGGTGGTGAAGAATTCGTCATAGTATTTTCAGATGTGAATCGGGATGGTTTGATGATTGCTTCAGAGAAAATCAGAAATCTCGTTGCCGCATCAAGTCTGCGACTTTCGGATCATGATTTGAAAATCACGATATCTATCGGTGCAACGGTCGTTACAGAAGACGACACTCCTGAAAGCATCATTACTCGTGCGGATCAATTGATGTATTCAAGCAAGAAAAACGGAAAAAATATCGTTACTTTCGGATAATGAAAATCACCTTTAAGAAAAGGAACTTTATATTACAAAAGTTTACAAAAAGTAACAAGAACAATCGAATCCGTGGTTAAATATGGTATAATAGGGTACATATCGAGGGTAAAAAAGATGAAAATATGCTACTTATTACAAGGCCGTGATGACTTTGAGAAAACGCTTCAATTGGCTGATGCTCTGGGCAAAGAGGATTATGTCGTTTTGCAGATCAATGATAATGGTTGGCGGGACGAAGCTACCTTTGCCTTTGCCAAAAACCCCAATGTAAGGGTGAGCACGACGACCAACTTTGCCAGCCTCGGTGATCTGTCGTCCATTCGCAGTTGGCTGTATCAAATGAAAGAAGCCGTAGATAACTTTGAATTTGATTATTGCATCAACATCACCGAATTCACCTTTCCTGCACTGCCAAGACAGGAAATTCTGGATAAATTAGCACCTCATCTGCCAAACAATCTGTTTACCATTACCGGTGATTCCAACGACCCCAAAATCAAAGCTACCGTAGAACGTTATTATACCGGCACCAATGCCATGCAGTTTGCGGCAAAGGAAAGCTATCGCAAACGCCATTTCTTCCTCTCTAAAATCTGGCGGGCGTTCGGTTTGAAACGGAAACTGAATTTCACGGTTTTTGTGGGAGATCCCTGGTATTGTCTGAACTATGAAACAGCAAAAATCTTCGGTGAGAAATTTGCCTTCGCTTCCGAGCACTTCCTATTATCCTGGTTTCCGGAAACGTATGTCATTCAGACCATGTGGAAGCAGTTCGCAGCTGAACAGCCACAAGAAGATTTGTGTGTCGTTGATCAAATCATGTTTAAAACCATTGATTCCTCAATTGAAAGAGTCGATTATGCCAAATTACTGAGCACTTATCAGCCATTGTATAAACCGCCGTATGAATTTATCGCTGAAGAGATCATCGAGGAAAGAAAAACCTTACTTGATCAATTAATTGAACGGATGAAAAAGAAGTAGCCCAGCGGCTACTTCTTCATGTCTTCACGAACTTTCAAGCGATTTTGATAAAACTCGAACACTTTCGCACCATCGGCACCATAGTCCTTGGCTTTAGCCCAAGCAACGATAAATCCATGAACAAGCGGAAATATAAGTGTGGTGGAGAAATATTTTGAATCAAGCAGCTTCACGGACAGATTTCCCTCTGGAGCATTGTGTCCGAAATATACGACGGGCTGGCCGAAATCCTTAATTGAATCATACACTTTTCTGCTGTATGGGGCTGTCTCAATATCTGCCAGCATAATGACCAGGTTCCCTTTCGGATCAGCAGCGCATATACCATGCAAATATTCCTCAGTATCCACGGCCATGGAAAACCGGTTTTGAACTTCAATCGACTTGATTGCCAGTTCCATCGCCGTTTCACTCAGTGAACCGCTGCCCAACACCGTAAGTTTTGAGAATTGTTCAAGAAAATCGATATGATCCAATGTCCATTCTTGCGCCTGATCGGCAATCCGTTTGTAATGCTTATTTAAATCCCTGAACTCCAACAAGAAACTTTCGGCTTGTTTGTCATTAATGAATTCATTCGCCAAAGCAATGCCAAGGATGACCATCCAAAGACCATAAAGCTGTCCTAAAACACCTACGACTTTATAATCCACATTTTCCTTGCATTCCGGAAGCACGACTGGAATTTCCGCAACTTCAGCTACCGGCGCATTTGCTATGGTCGTTATCGCAATCGTTAATGCTCCGGCCTTCTTAGCCAAACGAAGACTCTCGACGACCTCGTGGCTGGTACCGGTTTGAGAAATGGCAATAACGATATCTTTGTCCGTTAAAGCAACATACGAATAGTGAGTAAATTGATATGGCGTGATGCAATAAGGTACTTTACCAAAAAGATCAAGTGCTAAAAACGAGGCAATGCGTGCCCCTTCTCCCGAAGAACCATTGCCAATCAAATAAAGATTTGATCTTTTCTTGAATTCAACATTTTTGAACAAACTCAGAATTTGATCATAACGGTCCAACAGTTCATCAATTTTTCTTGGCGTAATTTCTAAAAACCCGGCCATTTTTTCAATTTCATGATTCATTTCTTGACTCCTTTCAACGTGTTGATCAACTGCAACACGTGCTTTCGTCCATTATGGATAGCAATATATACTAACACGCCGAAAATCAGTGCTAAAACACCGATGACAGAACCAATCCAACCGACAATCGTTCTACCCGGTCCTGTTATATCAGGTAAAAACCGGTCTTGAATGCCTGATAATCCCCAATATCCCAACGTACCTGTAATAAGAGCAACCAGTGCACTGTTACGCAGCCAGTTCCCCAATGTCTTAATATGAGCCGTTTTAACGGCGATTTCAGTCTTTAGCATTTCTTGTTCTTTATGATTCATCATTTTCACCCTTTGAAAGAAAAGCCCTGCTAATCAGCAGGGCTTTGTACAACGTTAACTTAGTACGATAGACCCG
>JANJWY010000027.1 GCA_024709285.1 Erysipelotrichaceae bacterium | reverse complement strand
GATGATGAGCTGATCGAACTGGCATCTGCGTTGGTTGGAAAAGTTGAAGCGGCGATGGAAGGGTTGCATGTAGCGGATGCGATTGATGAGATCATCACTGTGCTTCGCCGTTGCAATAAATATATCGATGAAACAACGCCGTGGGGACTTGCTAAAGATGAAGCGAATTTTCCGCGATTAAAGTCGGTGCTGTATCATTTGTTGGAGAGTATTCGGATATGCGGAGTTGCTTTAGAGTCTTTTGTTCCTGAAACATCAAAGAAAATCCTTGATCTGCTCAATACGAATCAGCGCACGTTGGATAGCGCCCGGACTTTCGGTTTACTTGAGTCAAACCATCACTTGAGCAAGGAAAGTGTCATATTGTTCGGCCGGTTGGATGTCAAAGAAACGCTGGCTGCATTTGAAACGTTGACCCAGCCGAAAAAGGTTGAAACAGTTCCATCAAAACCGGAAATCAGTTTTGAGGAGTTTGGTAAAATTGAATTAAAAGTCGGCGAGGTGTTGTCTTGCGAAAAACATCCGGAAGCCGACAAACTGTTGGTCAGTCAAATCGATACCGGGGATAAAGTCCGTCAAATCGTCAGTGGTATATCACCTCAGGTTAAGCCAGAGGACATGGTAGGTAAGAAGGTCATCGTTGTGACCAACTTGAAACCTGCAGTCATTCGAAAAGTTACTTCGGAAGGGATGCTTCTAGTGGCTGAAGAGGGTAAAAACCTTGAGGTCGTGAGTATTCAGCATTTACCGAAGGGTAGCATTGTGCGATAATTTGCTCGTACAATGCTTTTTTCTAAGGAGATCAACGATGAGCGTTCGTAAAAGATTATCAAATACAGCAAATATATCACTGATGTTAAGCGTGCTTAGCCTTTTGGTATTGCTCGTATTCGGAATATATAATGGACGCGATGCATTTCATTTGTTAAATGTTTATAATATTCAGTCATTTCAACAGTTGGATGATTATTCACAGTCGGACAATAGTTTTGCTTTGATTCGATCCAACAGCATCATCAACACGGAGATTTATGTGACGGTGGATGAGTTGTTTGGTGAGAAAAACTATTATGGATATATCGCTCAATTTGAAGATAAATACTTTCTGTTCTTTAGTTCAAATAAGGACGATTCAGCTTCGAACAGCCTGATTTTGAGTAAGTGGTGGTCACAAGCCGAGAGTATGAATGTATTCAGACAGATGGTTGTCGATGATTTGGCGAAATCTTCGGATTACACCGAGGATGAAGTGGATGAAATGATCTTTTCGAAAGTGTTTCTTAATGTCGGTAACATTATTCAATCATCGTTGGCTTATGCCTTGATTTGGGGATTTCTATTATTCATCGCATTGTTATGGTTTTACAAATCATTTCGAACAAGACTTGGAATATTTCCAGATCAAATTGAGTCCGTTATCTTGGATTACGACTTAGGATACTTAAACATTCTGCACATAAATAAAGATTGGATTGTCGGGGAGAAACATCTCATCTTTCATGGGAAGAAGTTTAAAATACTGAATATAGACGATATCAGAGAGGTCCATTACTTTGAAAATCGCATGAGTGTGTATTTTGGGGATTATAAAGCAACGATTTTTGCATCCGGGGAACAAATGAATCAGTTGAGTGAATCTTGGAAGATTCAAAGGAGACGTCAGGATGAACCGGTCAATCAGCTTTGAACCATATGAAATTGAGCAGTTATTACAAAAGGAACCGCTTTTTGTTCCGTGGATCGATAAAATTGGAGCAGTTGTTCGCAATGGAAATGATAATGCGTATACATCGCTGATTGACAGCATTCTGGCTCAGCAAGTTGCGGGTAGTGCGGCCGCTTCGATTACCAAACGCTTTGCTGAAAAGTTTGACTATGATGCAAAAGCAATAGCAGCATCTTCTGTGGAAGACCTAAGAGCATGCGGTTTATCTTCAAACAAGGCAAAATATGTTCAAGGAATTGCTAAGGCGAAACTGGATAAAACCGTTCCTTTCGAGAAACTGCATGAAAAAAGCGACCAAGAGATCGCAGATTACTTACTGAAGCTGAAAGGTGTCGGTCCATGGACAGTGGATATGATGCTGATTTTTACTTTCTTTCGAAAAGATGTGCTCAGTTACCCGGACTTCGGTATTCGAAAAGGGATTTGCCGGTTGTATGGCGTGGACACATTGGATTTGAAATGTTATGAGCAAATACGCACAAAACTTTCACCTCATCTGACATTGGCCTCATTTTGGCTTTGGGAAATTGCGGGATTTAAAGAGTAGAAGGAAACTTCTGCTTTTATTTTTCCTTGAAGTCTTTTAACTGAATGTTAAGTGCATTAACGGATATCTGAAGTTCCGCTATCAGCAGTGCAAGGGACACCAGAAGTAAGATCAGACTGATGCCAAAGCTCCATTGGGCGAGCTGGATCGCAGATGCAAATATCAGCAACAGGCTGAGCACACTGAAAAAGAAGGAAAAGGCACCAAATACTTGCATGTTTCGAATGATGGACATGCGTTTTCGCAGATTTACCAATTGTTGTTCGGTGATGATTGAAGGACTTTTCTGGTGGCGGTCATACAAATCGCGAATAAGATTTGCGATGACCACAAATCGGTTGGTATAGGCGAGCATAAGCAATGAAATAGCAGAGAATAGGAGTGTCGGTGTTTGTAAATTGAAGTCCATAGGAATACCTCCGTGTTCATTCTAGTTGAAGGTGTTCAGAGTTTCAACGGATATGCAAATGATTATTGAGGTGGTATGATGATGACAAACAAAAATTGCGGAGGTCACATGAAAACAATCGGACTTATTGGCGGTATGAGTTTTGAGAGTACGGCAGAATACTATGAAATTATCAATCAAATGATCAACCAACATTATGGCGGATACACAAGTGCGAAGATCGTTTTGTTCAGTGTGGATTTTAGTGAGATTGAGCGATGTCAGAGTGAGGGAAAATGGAATGAAAGTGCACAGATTCTGATAGATGCAGCTGTGAAATTGGAGTCTATCGGAGCAGATATGATTGCACTGTGTACCAACACGATGCATATCGTCGCTGATGACATTCAATCGGCTTTATTTGTTCCCTTTGTACATATTGCGGATGTGACTGCGCGTAAAATCCGAAGTAAGAATATCACGAAAGTCGGATTAATGGCCACGCGCTATACCATGGAGATGGATTTCTATATCGATCGATTGAAAAGTTTCGGTCTTGAGGTCGTAATCCCAAATGAGCATGATCGCAAAGTGATCAATGACACTATTTTTAATGAGTTGGTCCATGGCATCATCAACAAACAATCAAAAGGAAACTTTCTTTCGATGGTTGACGATTTAGTGGGTCAGGGATGTGAGGGCATAGTTTTGGGATGTACAGAAATCGGAATGCTTATAAAAACAGAAGACCGTTTGGTCTCTCTGTTTGATACGACCCAGATTCACTGTGAAGCTCTTGTCGAAAAGGCTATCCGATGAACCATATTTTAAAATTCCGTTTCTTACGGATTGTCATTTGCGATTATTATCACTATCATATTTCATTTTATACGGTTTTGTTATAGTATACTTGTATGTAAAAAAAGAGGGCACCCTATGAGCTTTATACCAAAAACGATGTCTACCCAGCACCCAGACAATGTAAGTATGCCGTTTTTCGCTGTCAACAGTGTGATGAGCGGTGAAGATGAAATACAAGAAGCCTTTTATGCTTATTCACATTTAGGCATTCAAGAACAGATGTGGGATGTTGAAGGCAAAGAAGTCGATCCTTATGTAGTCAAGAAACTCTTAAGCAAGTATGAAACTTATTTTAGGAAGCATCTTTTGGGAGTGGATAAACGTCTGATCCTTCGTGTTCCTAATCCGGATGTTGAGAAAGCAGAGGCAAAAGTACTGCTTGAAACCTTGGAAAGCATTCCGCGATCGTATGATGCCAATGCACTTTTTTATGAAATGCCGGTAGCACCGATTTTTGAAATCATCTTGCCTTTGACATCCAGTGCTCAGCAATTACTGCTTATTCATCGTTATTACAAGCAGTTTGTCAGTGGCAAGGCGCAGCAAATCCTTGATGAACAAGGCACAACACTCAAACAGTGGATCGGTGATTTCAAGCCGGATACAGTCAGTGTAATTCCTTTGTTTGAAGATAAAGAAAGTATGCTTAGAAGTAAAGAAATTCTTAAAGAGTATTTTTGCGGAATCAAATCCGAAGGGATCACTTTTCAACGGGTTTTCTTTGCTCGAAGTGATCCGGCAATGAACTATGGCATGATCAGTGCCATTCTGTTAAATAAACTGGCTTTGCAAGATATGGTTGATCTAGAGTTGGAAACAGGGATAAAAATCTACCCCATCATTGGTGTGGGTAGCGCTCCATTTCGTGGACATCTGACACCTCAACGGGTTGAACAGGTCATAAAAGAATATCCAAGTGTTCACACCTTTACGATTCAATCAGCATTTAAGTATGATAATGATGTCAATGAGGTTAAGGCAGCTATCGAAACCATTCATGCATCATCGACCTCTATCCCCGAAAAGATCGATGTGCAGATTGCCTTAGAATTGATTGAACGCTATGGCAGAGCCCATGAATCACATGTTTTGGCGAATGCGACATTGATTAATCGATTGGCAAAATATGTTCCTAGCCGTCGTTTGAGAAAGTTGCATATTGGTTTATTTGGATACAGTCGCCGTTTAAAAGGGGAATCACTTCCCCGAGTGATAACTTTCACTGCAGCGTTATATTCTTTGGGATGTCCTCCTGAACTCTTTGGGCTTGAAGTTTTAACGGAAGCTGATTTGGCTTTTGTTCGTAAACACATCGTAAACTTCGATGACGATATATTAGCAGCGTTGAAATATTACAATCCGTCTTCGCCTTGTGTCAGTGAACAACTCAAAGACTTTATACGAAAACATTATCCAAATTATGCCAGTGATGCGAATCATCTGAAAATCACTAATTTCATAATTGAAAAAGTGAGTTCGTATCAGCATCATGATTTGGAAGCACTCATCATTCAAGCGGCTTCATTCCGGCGCTTTCTTGGATAAAAAGTAAACGCCAGAATATTACAATAAAAAATACTATCCCGCATTGGGATAGTATTTTATTTGGTGATAATCACCGATGATGACTACTCATACTTATAAATGATGCTTTCGTAATTAATTTCCTTTACTTCCAGTTCAGTACGCCATTGTTGTAATAGTGGCAGCGCATCTTCATCCAATAAGTAGAACATGTACTGCGTGTTCCGATCGCTGAGCACAATATTACTTTCGACTCTCAGTACACCGATGGCTTTTTCACTGATAGCATTGGTGCGAATATAAGGAAGCAGTTCAACGATTCTTTCTTGAGGGATTTCGATATATTTTACCATCCCAATAGCGACAGAACCTTCTTTTACTTCATCATAATAACTCGGAGTGAAGAAATCCACATTGCCCAGCAATGACTGAATATGGAAGAACGGGGCTTTTTCATTGGTTGCATCCGGCAATACGACGATTGGCAATTTTTCAGAGCTTATAAATGTCGGAAGTGTTACTCCTGAGGAGGCTAGCAATGACAGCGTTTGAGTATAACGGGCGTCAATCGGAATGCCGCGGGTGATGCACATATCCACACTCGTACAAGAGGTCAGATGAATGATTCCCAGGACACCGGTGTCAGGATAGTTGTGCTGTTGCTCATTGAGAGACAAGTAATCACTTTTGTAAGCAGCCGCAAACAGTTTGAAGTTGACTTTTCCGCTTAATGTAACTGAATTGCTCATCAGCGGGTCTAGAATATCAAACACCGTATTTCTGACGACAGCATCTGGATTGGCTAACATCGGATAACGATTCTTGAATACATTTTCACTGTCAACCAAGTTCAGTAAATCTGTCGTCCAACCAAACGGTACGGTATACGAACGAGCAATTTTTGCGCCTGATTTCAGGTGATACACGATACTGACATTGGATGATTGTTGGTACAAAGCCGAATCCAATCCCGAACGGGGGGTGGATTCAAGCGGCGAATAACCATCCCACTTTTTGTAACCATTTTCCTTAAATCCTTCAAGGATGGCTTCGTGAGTTTCTATGATCGTGGCGATATCTTCCGCTTCACTGTACATCTTTTGAATCGGGAAGGTCGTCTGATCATAGTAATAAGACTGATACAAGAAACTGTAAGGATCATAGTATTCTAACTCAACTTTTTCGACATTGTTTGCATCGGGAACGCGTGTAATATATCCGAATCCGTCAAACAAAGTTCCAAAGGTAAACGTGGATAAGGACAGAGCTCCGATGATCGCAAAGTTGATGATGCCGCGAATCAGATGTTTGAATCCGCGATTGGCAATAACATCAAGAATGAGATACATGACGAAAGTTAAGAAGAATGGGAAGATCAGCGTTCTGAAATCCAATCCGCGTCCGCTCAGGGTTATGAATGCACTGTAGAGGAAGAATTGAACGATGAAGGTAAAGAATGAACTGATGACCGGGAAAAACCATTTGTTTGTAAAGGGTTCTTCGGCTTTTTCGGAGCGGCGAATCTGATAGTAGTACAGAACGACCCATGAGGTGATTAACCCAAAGGCTATCCAGTACAAAGAAATGAGTATCGGATTCGGGAAGATCCGGGTCGTATTGAAGGTTAACTCAAAAATCGCCCAAATCGGAGAGGCATACAGTAAGAAGAGTGACGGATCTGCCACAGAGAACCCCAATAAAACAGCACTGCCAAAAGTGACATACGCACCGTAAAGGATGCTGGGAATAATGTGTAAAAGCAAACCGTAGAGCAGTCCATCGACACCGGTACCGGTATTCATCATGGCAAACAGAATCGGAGTCACGATGGATAAGGTCAAGGCAAGGGAGAAATAGTATTGCTTTATAAGTAAAATCACATCAACATTGGGAATTACGCTGAAGTAATAGACATTCCCGATGATGTAAACCAGGGTATAAGGAATCAGGATGATCGCAAATGCGGCCAACAGCGTCGTAAAGTACAAGTCACGACGTTTGATTGGCAGGGCATGGTATACATCCAGATTTTTCTTGCTGTTAAGATATGAGAAAAGTAAGAAAGGAACGATGAATACCGACAGGACAAGCAATAGTAGAATGAATACGCGTCCGGTCGTGAATACGAACTGATTGTAACTTCCGTCAATCAGATAGTTAGTGAAGGCAAGAATCGGGAATAAGACAGTCATTGCGATTCCGGTCAGCACCATAAAGCGGGTATTGCGTTTCAATAAGAAGCGAAGGTATGCGCCATTGATTTTAAAGCTAAATAGTTTTGCCATAGCCGCGTCCCTCCATTTCATATACAAAGATTTCTTCCAAGTTCAACGGAAGTTCCGTTACCAAGACGGGTTCAAGCTTTTTGATGCTATCTAAGATTCCTTCGATATCACCTTTGGCAACGACAACAAATACATTTCCCATTTTGTCTACGTGCAACGGATTCAAGAAGGCAAAAATGTCTTCCTTAACATCATGTGAGAAACCAACCTGAATCTTATGGAAATCTCCTTTGATTGTATCAACTTCGCCACTCATGACGACTTTCTTATTGTCGATCAATGCAATCTGATCACAGATATCTTCGAGTTCTCGCAAGTTGTGTGATGAGATGACCACGGTCATATCCCGATTAAGTATTTCCCGGGAAATGAAGCGTTTCAACGTCAGACGCATGACCGGATCCAACCCGTCAAACGATTCATCGAGCAACAGTACATCCGGGTTTACGGAGAGGGCTAAAATTAAGCCGGTCTGACGTTTCATGCCCTTTGAAAATGTATTGATCTTTTCGTTTTCCGGAATCGGGAAGTTGTTTAGTAACTTGGTATACATGGTTTCATCGAAGGAAGGGTAGAAGATTTTGTAAAATTCTTTCATTTCCCGCAAGGTTGATTGGTGTAGGAAGAATGGCTCATCTGCTAAGAATAATATGCGTTTCTTTACCAGTGGTTCATCATATACAAACTCACCATCCACGGTAACCTGACCGTTATCGGCTTTAATGACGCCGCTGATAATTCGAAGCAAGGTTGATTTTCCGGCACCATTGGGGCCGACCAAACCAAATACGCTTCCTTTTTTAACGGTCCAGTCGATGCGGTCCAACACCAGTTTGTTATCAAAGGATTTGCTTACGCTGGTTAGTTGTATCATTGGACACTAGCTCCTCTCTCAAATATTTGGGTCATGCAACCCAAAATCTCACTATACTCGATGCCAATCTGTTTCATTTGGGTCAATAGATCGCATAGTTCATCAAACTTCTGTTTGCGAGTCAATTCGAGGGTGTTTTGTCTCTCATTGATAAACGATCCTTTTCCCACTTGGGAATAAATGTAGCCTAGACGTTCCAATTCTTGATAAGCTTTCTGTACGGTATTGGGATTAACTCCTAAGTCATTGGCCAATTGTCGTACAGCGGGTAACTGTTGATGGGGTTTCAACAGCTCTAAGGCGATAAACTCAATCACCTGTCCCTGAATCTGCTCGTAAATCGGAAGGCGGCTCTTATAATTGAGCGTGAACATCGAATCCTCCTTTCACTGTACTAATTACACTAATACAATAATACAGTTCACACGATTTGTCAAACAAAAACATCTGACGAATCAGATGTCGATACCTAATACTTGCTTGATGACTAACCCGATAACAAATGCGAAACCGGCAACCGAGAAACTGATGATAGCCATTTCCCAGAATCTTCGTTTGAAGGGTAAATCCTTTGCGACGGATATGTAAAAAGTAAACACAAAAATGATGGTCAATACAATGATCAGCATAATGATCAAAGCGGGAAGATAAGCATCTTCAGGCAATAGCAGATATGGCAGCACAAGCAAAAACACAGCTACGATATACATGATACCCGTATAAAATGCGGATTTCATGGCATTGGCATTACCATCGCTGCGTGCAGACAGAAACTCGCTGCTCGCCATGGAGAGAGTGGCGCTGATGCCGGTGACAAGCCCTGAAAGTGCGACCAGCTTGGTGTTTTGCAGGGCAAAGGATAATCCGGCAATGGTTCCGGTCAATTCGACCAAAGCATCATTAAGCCCTAGAACCATACTACCGACATATTGTAATCGTTCTTCATCCAACATGGCAATCAGCGCATGCTCATGTTCTTCTTCCTCATCCGCAATTTTCTTCGCTACAGGTAAAACCTCAGCGATTTCATCATAGAATTTATTGGCCTTATCCTCACCTTGCTCCATGATTTTCAGTGTGAACGTATATCCAAAAATCACATTGAGAATATCATTAAAGAGAATGGTCAGTTTTTTTGGTTTAATATCTTCATTGGTATAACTTTTCCATATATTCGCATGAGCTAATTCGTCCTCACCGATTTTTAACAGTATATTCTTATTGTGCTCATCTTTCAGCCTTCTTGCTAAATGTGTGTAGACGACATATTCCGTGATTTCATTGGTCTGTAATACCCGGATTTTGTCAATTATTTCTTTGTTTAATTGTGTCATGGGACTCACCTCCTTAAAATGATATCACATATACTCAGAGCAAAAGCATTATTTTAAGCAAAGTTCTCGTCTTTATGATAAAATGACAACGCAAAGGAGGGTGGATATGTACGATGTATGTGTAATCGGCGGAGGACACGCGGGTGTCGAAGCCGCATTGGCTGCCGCCCGAATGGGTAGCAAGACCGCATTGATAACGATCAGCATTGAAAAAATCGCTTCGCAACCGTGTAATCCCTCCGTGGGCGGACCGGCGAAGGGAATTGTCGTGCGCGAAATCGATGCTTTGGGCGGTCAGATGGGAATCACCGCGGACTTAACGGCCCTTCAGTTCAAAATGTTGAACACAAACAAAGGACCGGGCGTACAGTCGTTGAGAGTACAGTCCGACAAAGTTGCCTACAGTGAAATGATGATCGATGTCATCAGAAAACAAGAGAATTTGGAAATAATCGAAGCCATGGTTGAAAAAGTTGTGGCTGATCAAAATAAAATCGTCGGAGTTTTGATGGCTGATGGCAGGTTGGTGGAAGCAAAAGCTGTAATTCTGACGACCGGAACGTATATGAGTTCGAAAATCATGATTTCGGACAATGTCAGAAGCAGCGGTCCGGAAGGACAGCCCACCACCAATAAATTATCTCAAAGCATACGAGATTTGGGATTTACGACGTTTCGACTGAAAACCGGAACTCCGCCACGCATTAAAAGGAATTCCATCGACTTCTCGAAAACGCAGATTCAGCCCGGAGACGCACAACCATACTTCTTCTCAACGACCACAAAGAAAGAAGATGTCATTCAGGATCAATGGCCATGTTACTTAACGTACACAGCCAAATCCACGCATGATATCATTCAGCTGAACCTGCACCGTTCCAGCATGTATTCTGGCGTGGTGGAAGGTGTCGGACCAAGATACTGTCCATCCATCGAAGATAAGGTCGTTCGTTTTTCAGATAAAGAAAGGCATCAGATCTTTCTTGAACCCATTTCAAAATCATTGGATACGGTATATGTTCAAGGATTTTCGACCTCACTGCCCATTGAAGTTCAGGAAAAAATGATCCGCACATTGCCGGGATTGGAAAATTGCGTGATTACGGAATATGCTTATGCCATTGAGTATGATGCCATTGAACCTACGCAGCTCTATCCGAGTCTGGAAACCCGTTTGGTTGAAGGGTTATATTGTGCAGGTCAGATCAACGGAACTTCCGGATATGAAGAAGCGGCCGGACAAGGTCTTATTGCGGGTATTAATGCGGTATTAAAGATTCAAGGCCGAGAACCGTTGATTTTGCGAAGAGATGAGGCTTATATCGGAGTCATGATCGATGATTTGATTACTAAAGGTACATTAGAACCTTATCGCTTGCTTACCTCACGTGCTGAATACCGGTTGTTACTGCGCCATGACAATGCGGATGTTCGTCTAAGTGAGTATGGGTATAATGTCGGCTTATTGTCTCAAGAACGATATGATCAATATCTGAACAGGCAGAAATCAAAGGAAATGTTGACAGCAGAATTGAAAAGCAAACGGATTCTGCCGAAAGACCCCCTTCAGAAAGTTCTTTTGGAAAAAGGATATGCAAACTTAAATGAAGGATTGTCATTTTTCGACGCACTCAAACGCCCCAATGTCGAAATGGCAGATTTGATGCCAACTATTGAAACTCAAATCGACGTTCTGGATGCCAGACAAGTGGAAATCGAAATTAAGTATGAAGGCTATATCGTTAAGGCAAAAAAGGAAGCACTGAAGCTGATGGCGATGGAACAATGGAAAATTCCAGAGGATTTCAACTATGACACGGTCGCACATTTGTCAATTGAAGGCCGTCAGAAACTGATGAAATATCGGCCGTTGACCATTGGCATGGCTTCTCGGATTTCGGGGGTCAACCCATCGGATATATCCGTATTGCTGATGGCATTGCAAGGAAATAAATCGTAAACAGACAGACGGATGAAACATCCGTCTTTTTTATTTACATTACTGTTTTGCCTTTTTTAACCAAGTCAAATTTGATATAATGCCAATACGGAGGGCGAACCATGAATATGCAAGAATTTCAGATGCTTTGCGAAGTTAAGAACATTTCCATCAGCGAACATCAGTTAAAACAATTGTCACGGTATGCCCAATTGTTACAAGAGTGGAATGAGAAGATCAATCTGACGGCGATTACCAATCTGGAAGATATATTTATCAAGCACTTTTATGACTCATTGCTTATTGCGCCTTACTTGCAAAGGGTGAAAACGCTGTGTGATGTGGGCAGTGGTGCAGGGTTTCCCGGGTTGGTTTTGAAAATCGCATTACCCGAAATTCATATCACATTGGTAGAACCGACGTTAAAGCGGGTCAATTTCCTTAAAGAAGTCATATCGGATCTTGGCTTGACGGATATTCAGGTCATTAACAAACGAATGGAAGATTGCATTGAACTGAAGGAAGCTTTTGACATTGTTACGGCTAGAGCCGTTGCATCTTTACCGATGTTGAGTGAGCTTTGTCTGCCTTTTGTCAAAATCGGCGGGTTCTTTGTGGCAATGAAAGGTTCTTCGGGTGAGGATGAGTTAAAAGCATCCAAAACAGCTCTGAATATACTCGGCGGATCCGTATCTTCCATTATTAAGGAAACATTGCCTGATGGATCATCACGAGTGAACATACTCATACAAAAGGCGACAGCTTCGCCTGCCAAATATCCCCGTGCGTATGCACAAATGAAGAAGAAAGCTTTGTAGGAGGAGCAAATGACAACAACAAAGGATATCGCGATCGATCAAATCAAACCCAATCGTTACCAACCGCGAACAGATTTCAATCCGGATTCGCTTTTTGAGTTGGCTCAATCGATTCGTGAAAATGGCTTGATTCAGCCAATAACAGTAAGAAAAAATGATTCGGGCTATGAAATCATTGCGGGGGAACGTCGTTATCGTGCTATGATTTTAGCAGGATATACCTCAGTTCCTTGTTTGGTCATTGAGGCAGATGAAACACAGACAGCTGAAATGGCATTGGTTGAAAATATTCAGCGTGAAGATTTGTCGGCGATCGAAGAGGCGAAAGCGTATTTGTGGCTGATGAAAGAAAATGACTGGACTCAGGAGAGAATGGCAGACAAGATCGGGAAATCGCAGAGTGCGGTAGCCAATAAAATCCGATTGTTGGGGTTGCCTATGAATATTCAAGATGCAATCATTAGCAAACGGATCAGTGAGCGGCATGCACGGGCATTATTATCTGCGCCACAGGAAATTCAGATGGAAATATTCGATCAGATCATTGATAAGAATCTGAATGTCAAACAGACGGAATTAATAGTTCAGCAAAGAACGGTCGACTTGCCTG
>JANJWY010000226.1 GCA_024709285.1 Erysipelotrichaceae bacterium | reverse complement strand
TACGTCTAACGTGCCTCCGTAGCCGCTTTTTGCTTCTACAGTCGTTACACCCATTTTAGCCATGTTATTCAATCGCTTTTTAGCCAAATCATACAACTGTTTTTCCGAAGCATGTCTTGTCGCATCGATGGACCGCTGGATGCCTCCACCCTTCTCCATGATTGACAGATAGCTTTCCCCGGACATACGCATGGAAAACTCATCTTCGCGCGGTCCGGCAAAGACCAGATGCGTATGAGCGTCGATCAATCCGGGTAATACGGTTTTCCCAGTGGCATCGATCACGGTCGCACCTGTTTTCCAATGTTCATCTATCTCCATACTTTTGCATACTTTTAAAATCTTTCCGTCTTGAATCAGTACACATCCATCTTCGATGACGGTCAATTCTTTCATGCTGCGACCAGGCCTTCCGCTTCGGCCAATCGGCGTTACAACTTGACTGGCATGCGTGATCAGAATTTTTGTCATACCAATCCCTCCAGTTGCGTTTCCAGAATTTTATCTTTATCCACATTATTGAAACGCATATAATACGATGCACTGTCAATGATGGCTTCCATCGGAACCAATCCGACGATTTCACTTCCGCACACCGCTACTCCATAGCGCATAGCTTCCATCTTGACCGTTTCAAATACCCGGTAAATCGGTGTTTTGGTGTAGTCGGTTATGTTCATGGTCACTTGAACCAGACCCCGTTCTTTTACCTCGACTCCACCGGCTTTGATATATCTAAATCCGCCCGAACTGTTTCGAATGGCTTTAGCAATCTTATTGGCAATGGTTACATCCGTTGTCGCAAGATCTATATTGAATGCAATCAGCGGCATCCGGGCACCCACAGCGACGACTCCTGCCCTCGGATGAGGCTGATCCGGACCATAGTCCGGTTTCCACCGGTCATCGGTCATTTTCTTCGCCATACCCTCATATTCACCTTTTCGGATATCCGCAAGATTCTCGCGATGAGGAGCGGTTGCAGCTGCTTCATATAAGAATACCGGAACGTTCGTGCGCTGAGCAATCAATGCTCCGACCTCTTTGGCAAGGGTTACACACTCAGCCATGGTCATGTTTCTGATGGGAATAAACGGTACGACATCCGTCGCTCCCATGCGCGGATGCTGACCGGAATGAACGTTCATATCGATCAGCTGCGTAGCTATAAGTACTGACTCGACGACTTTTTCTTTCACTGCTTGAGGATCACCGGCAACCGTCACGACGACACGGTTATAATCAGCATCTGCTTCTACGTTCAACAGTTTTACACCTTCAGCAACAAACACCGAGGTAATCGAATCGATGACTTCCTTGTTTCTGCCTTCACTGTAATTCACGACACATTCAACGATTTTATTCATGGGATTCCCTCATTTTCTTTCTGATTTCATCCATATCGGCAACGTATGGAATGGTTATGTGACTGCGTTGATCCAAGGATTCATTGAAATATTCACTGGTCTCGATGGCATGAGGATTGGATGCCCAGTTGCGCCGGGCGACCCCGCCCATGACATCCCAAATCATCGCCCGCTGTAAGATTTCATCGACTCGTTTGGAACCGTCGAGTACCAACCCGAAGCCGCCGTTGATAGATTTCGATACTCCGACACCCCCGCCATTATGCAAGGCAACCAGGCTCATGCCCATCGCACTGTTACCCGCAAAAATCAGGGTAGCCATATCGGCCATGATATTGCTGCCGTCTTTGATGTTGGATGTTTCTCTGAAAGGTGAATCGGTTCCGCCGGTATCGTGGTGATCGCGTCCCAGCATGATCGGACCGACCACTTGGTTGCGTACCATTTCATTGAAAGCAAGTGCGATTTTTAAACGTCCATTGGCATCCTGATAAAGAATGCGGGCCTTGGTCCCGACGACCAGGTGATTGTCTTTGGCATTCTTGATCCAGTCATAGTTGTCTTTGTCTTGATAGCATCGGGTAGGATCGATGCATTTCATCGCCATGGCATCCGTCAAATCCAAATCTTCATCCTTGCCGCTCAGACATACCCAGCGGAAAGGTCCGTAGCCATAGTCAAACAAATGCGGTCCGAGAATGTCTTCGACGTAGGAAGGCCAGATAAATCCGTCCTGATCATCGATACCGTTTTTGGATATCTCCGAAATTCCGCTGTCATACAGTGATTTTAAGAAGGCATTGCCATAATCGAAGAAATAGGTGCCTTTTTCAGTCAGTGTCTTAACAGCAATGTAATGTCGTCTCAACGTTGAATCAACCAAACGTTTGAACAAATGGCTGTCTTCTTTGAGTAAGCGTGTACGCTCTTCAAAAGAAACATCCACCGGACAGTAACCGCCGTTGTACACATCGTGACACGAGGTCTGATCGGATAACAAATCGATTCTAATATCATTTTCTGTAGCATATTCGAGCAAATCAACGATATTTCCTGAGTAGGCAATTGCACGTGGTTTGCCTTTGATTATGTATTTTTGAGCCAAAGCAAATGCTTCTTCGCATGTATTTGCGACTTCATCGACCCAGCCCTGACTGTGACGAGTCTTGATTCGCGAGGGATCGACCTCAGCAATAATACCCACGCCCTTGGCAATGACAATGGCCTTGCCTTGCGCACCGCTCATACCGCCCAATCCGGAGGATACAAACAGTTTGCCACGCAAGTCATCGTCTTTGTCCAGTCCCAGTTTCAAACGTCCGGCATTGAGCAAGGTGTTGTATGTTCCGTGAACGATGCCTTGAGGTCCGATGTACATCCAGCCACCAGCCGTCATCTGACCGTAATTGGCCACGCCCATCGCAGCCGCATTGGCGAAGATGTCCGGTTTGTCAAACATGCCGACCATCAGTCCGTTGGTCAATATGACGCGAGGCGCATCTTTATGACTGTCAAACAGCCCGATGGGATGTCCGGAGGCTATAAATAAGGTTTGATCCTCGCGAAGGACCTTGAGGTATTCTTTAATCAAAAGGTATTGCATCCAGTTTTGAAATACACTACCCGATTCGCCATAGGTAACAAGTTCATAGGGATAAAGTGCGACTTGAAAATCGAGGTTGTTGTCAAT
>JANJWY010000225.1 GCA_024709285.1 Erysipelotrichaceae bacterium | reverse complement strand
TCGATGAACTTAATCATTTGGCTAATAATTATGCTCAAAACTTGAAAGATAATATTACCAATAATATCAAAGATCATCATAATCGCGGAGAAATCATTTATTCAACGATCATGAGGTGGTTTTTAATTAAAAAAGCCGTCTATGTTCACTACATGACCAATAAAGATTTGTTGGTTACGATCAATGAAAACAACATTAAAAAACAAAGGCATAACGCCAAGACCTTTGCGGATCAAATTCCGTTTATCGCATTCAGCGAAATGTGGCGTATATAGAACATAATCCGGGGGACCACTATGGATCAAAAATTAAAATTGTATAGGACGATCAATTTAGCTCGAAGCAACTTGATTGCCATGACTGTGCTTACCGTCGTAAATATTGCTGCCTATTTCTTTGGTGGTGATTTTGGTTTTCCTTTCTCTGCTTTCTTCCCTTACGCAGCCGTAATATTCGGAGATATATTTGCCGCAGAATTGCTTGATCCCATGCTTTTATACTGGGGTATTGCTTTGGCTGCCGTTGTCCTTATCTTGTTTTTGACAGGTTACTTTCTATCAAAGAAACGTCATGGCTGGTTAACATTTGTAACCGTACTTTATGTACTGGATTTGCTGTTTATGACCTTCATTTACTTCCCGGACTTTGACTTCTCCGCTCTTTTGGATTATGTCTTTCACTTCTGGGTTCTCTATTATCTGATCATGGGTGTCATTGCGGCAGGTAAATTAAAGAGGCTGCCGGAAGAACCGGCGTTGGATGTAATTAAGACAGACTATAACACGATTCAACCTTGATGTTTTTGAAATTTATGGGGGTAATTTATGGATGCTTTGGTTGATTTTCTAGCTATGGTATTAGATATTGTTTTTCACGCAGTGAAAAGCAATCAGACCAACCGTACGATAAAGCTGATTGCATATGCAATTATTTTCATTGCTATGTGTCTTGCGGGTTACCTTTCGCTTGTTGTGCGCGATGATGTTATTACTCGGGGGTTCTTTATTCTCTTGAGTGTATTTTTGGCAGTTACATTACTCAGAGCTTTGCCGAAAATCCGCCAATTGATCATAAACAAAGAAACAGACAGAATCATTGACTAAAGGGATCGATTGATTCCTTTTTTGTTTTCGTTATCAAATGACTGAATGCATATTGACATTGACTGTGTGTATGATATGATTTCATGAAAATTGGTGGTACAAATTATGAAAGAAATGAAAGAGAAGCTCCAGAGTCTTCATAGCCTGATTGGGAACACGCCGTTGCTCGAAATCCACTTTCAATATAAAAATGAGCCGAGGGTATTGTTTGCGAAAGCTGAATATTACAATCTGACCGGGAGCATTAAAGACCGAATGGCCTTGTACGTGCTTGAACAAGCCTATCTTCGCCATGAAATCAGCAATAATGATGAAATCGTTGAAGCGACCAGTGGCAATACCGGGATATCATTTTCGGCCATCGGCGCAATTCTCAATCATCCGGTGACCATATTCATGCCGGAGTGGATGAGTGAAGAACGAAAACGATTGATTAAAAGTTATGGAGCGAGTATAAGAACGGTATCCAAAGAAGAAGGCGGATTTGTGGGGAGTGTATCACTGACTCAACGGTACGCCAAGGATAAAGGCCATGTATTTCTTCCGGATCAATTCGCCAACAAGGATAACAGGGACAGCCATTACCATTCCACAGCTCCTGAAATATATTTCCAGATGAAAGATAATAATCACTTCATAGATGCGTTTGTGGCTGGTGTAGGCACCGGCGGAACGATTACCGGAATATCCGAGTATCTGAAAGAACGATACAGTGATTTGCAAGTGTTCGCCATCGAGCCGGCATCGTCACCGACATTATCCACAGGACATAAAACCGGTGTCCATCGCATTGCCGGCATTTCAGATGAATTTGTACCGCCGCTATTGGACTTTTCATTGGTAGATGATATTTTATCCGTGGATGATGGGGATGCCATTCTTATGTCACAAATGTTATCAAGACACTTGGGATTAGGCGTCGGAATTTCTTCCGGTGCAAATTTTATCGGGGCATTGATGGCACAAAACCGCTTGGGCAGTACCCGCTCGGTAGTCACGGTTTTTTCGGATGACAATAAGAAATATTTGACGACCGACCTTATGAAAGAAGAAATAATGGAAGATCATTATCTTAGTAAAGACATCAAACTCTTACATGTCATTTCGCATAAGCGCTCATGCATCACTTGTCGAAAGCATGTACAGATGTTAGAACTGGATGTTAAGTAAGCGCGAAAAGCGCTTTTTATTTCATTTAAATCAGGATGTGGTGTAGAATGAGTATATAAAGAGAAGAATCGGGTGATTCATTTGAAAAAAATTTCCAGAAATCAATTGTTGATTTGGATAGCTCAAGCCGCTTTCATCGGCTTTATGATTCCGACCGTGTTCGGATTTTTGGTCAGCCCAAATCAGATGCTGACACTGGAAGGCAGTTTCTTTCTGATGCCGATCATCATGAGTCTCATTGGATTTTCAATCATCGGAGAAGTGGCATCATCCATCGTGATGGGGATAACCGCTGTTTTATTTATAATCATGTTGTTAAATATTCTTTATTTTACCCGTGCGTTGAAATACGGAATTTTCCTTTTCTCAGTTTTATTGCTTGACGTAACTACGATGTTTGCTTGGTATAAAGGCGAAGTATTCAGCGTGGGGTATGTCACCATCAATTTTATAATACATTTAGTCGTGATGGGATTGTTAGCTGGCGGCATGTTTGGAGCTTATCGCATCCGCACTGAAAATCAGATCATTGAAGCTGAAAAGGAAGAACTTGCTGAAGCGGAAGTTGAGTTTGAAGTCGAAGAAAAACTGGGTGATCCGCAGCCCGAACCAAAAGAAAACACCGAAGATTCGGTGTCTAGTGATTCTTGATACAATCCGAGCAATAGCCATAGATTTCCAATTGATGAGCAGACACATGAAAGTTCTGCTCTTTTTCTATGTGTTCAACGATATCATGCATGGGACATTGTTGAATGGGTATCATTTTCTGACAATCCAGACATATCAGATAATGTCGGTGGTGCGAATGTTTTAACTCAATCACATAGGATTGCATTGTGATGTTGAACGTCTTTTCAATCATATCATGCTTTAAAAAGGCTTCCAAAATACGGTATATCGTGGATAAATTAATGGATAATTTTTTTGCTCGAACTAATTCATCCAATTGGTCTATTGTAATTGGAGTCTTCTGTTCTTTTAATACATCAAGTAATCCTTCTCGCTGACGAGAATACTTCAGATTAGCATTGTCTAGCAAAGCTCGTGATGACATTGATTTCATTAGTTTCCTCCTTTTATAACTCGGATGAGAAATGAAATGGCAAAGAATGCACTGTTAACCAAAACGATGGTAGATCCGGTAGGGAAATTGAATGCGAAGGATGCGAATATGCCAAGTACAACTGCGGATATGGAAATGATGATTGCTAAAGCAATCGTCTGTTTGAATCCGCGGTTTAACTGTAAAGCCGTGACTGTTGGAAATATGATCAAACTGGATATGAGCATCGTACCCACGACTCGAATTCCCAATACGATGGTTATGGATGTCAATACGGCTAGTATCCGAGACAGTTTCTTGGGTTTCTTACCCATCACGACCGCATACTCTTCATCATACGTCAGCGCAAAGAGGTCTTGAAAATAGAAAAGTATGACACCAATAACCGTGATGGACAAGATTATCGAAAATATAACATCACTCTGACCGATGACCAAGATGCTGCCAAAGAGATAACTGAACAAGTCAACATTGAATCCTTTAGCTAAAGAAGATACAAACACCCCTAACGCAACAGAGAACGAGGCAACCAGCCCGATAGCCGCATCACCGCCAATCCGGTTTTCTTCGCTGAGCTTCAAAATCAAAAAGGAAGCCAGAATGACAATGGGAATTGAGATGATCAGTGGGGACTGTTGAAATAATAGTGCAAAGGCTACCGTCGCAAAGCTGACATGAGCCAAGCCGTCACCAATCATGGAATAACGTCTCAGAACGAGGAATATTCCCAGAAAACTGGAACTTATGGCAATCATGATTCCCACCAACAAGGCTCGTTGCATAAATGTATATTGCAGGGCAGAAATGATGATATCAATGTTCATGTTCTTTCCTCCTGCACAACGAAGCTGCAGCTTGTACGCCTATCCGTTGAGCGATAGCCTCAGATTCACAAAGAGCATCGCTATCTCCAAAGAAAACGACGGACTGATCAAGATAGAGAATTTTCGTGGCATACAGACTTACTGATTGCAAATCATGGGAAATCAGTACGATGGTCACATGTTCATGCTGATGCAAATGTTGGATCAACTGATAAAACTCATCTCGTATCTGAGGGTCGAGGGCGCTGGTCGGCTCATCTAAAATGAGCAGTTTGGGTTTGTGTACCAATGCCCGTGCAAGCATGACACGCTGTTGCTGACCGCCGGAAAGATAGCCGATTCGTATGGGAAGAAGGTCTTTTATACCAAGCAATGAAGTTACCGAGCGGATCATACGCTCTTTATCTTTTATTGGAAGATTCTTCATAGAACTTGGAAATCCGGTTGTTATGATTTCATGTACGGTTGCCGGGAAGTGTTTCCCTTGGGTATTCACTTTTTGAGATAAATAGCCGATTTGATCAAAGCGAAAATCCGAGGAAAATCGGATTTCTCCCTCAGATACCGGAATCAGGCCTAGCAGTGTTTTCATCATGGTCGTCTTTCCCGAACCATTGGGCCCGACGATCGCTAAGTAATCATTTGCGTTGATTTCAAAGCTGATGGAATCACAAGCAGTAAACCGTCCATATCGGACGGTTACATTTTCAATGGAAACCAGGCTACTCATTCTTGAACCCTTCCATCAGTTTTTGTGCGTTTTCACGCATGATGGAAACATAGGTTGCGCCAGCCTGCAGTTCTTCTGTAGTTACATTGTGTGCACCGTGTAAAAGTACCATCTTTGCGCCGGTTTGTTCAGCGATGACACGGGCAGTTTTAGGATCAATCAATTCTTGATAGTAGATCGTCTTTATGTTCAGTTCGGTCATTCGATTGATTAATTCGACGATGGCTTGAGGTGTCGGTTCAGCATTGGGTGAAAATCCGGTATACGGCGAGAGAATCTCAAGTCCGTAACGATCGGCTAAATAACCAAAGGCGAAGTGTCCGCCATAAATAATGGTTCTATGTGCAGGATTCGCAAAAACGGCATCATATTCTGCTTTCAGTTCATCTAACTGTAAAAACAGGGCATTTGCGTTGGTTTGATAGAAATCGGAATTCTCAGGATCAACTTCAATGAGTGCGGTCAGGATGTTTTGGGCCATTATCTTGGCATTCAACGGATCAAGCCATACATGCGGGTCAAGTTCCCCGTGTTCCTCTTCTTCCTCTTCCTCGTGCTCCTCTTCTTCAGAATGTTCGATATACTCTATTCCCAGAGAACTTTCTACAATCAGAAGGTCTTCATTAACCACGTTGTCAACAACCTTCTCAATCCAGGGTTCCATCATGGTATTGGTATAAATGAATATGTCCGCATCACCGATGGTCACGATGGTTTGAGGGGTAGGTTCAAACGAATGAGGTTCAACTCCGGCAGGTAAAAGCAAAGATACGTTGACTTTATCTTTTGCGATTTGACGAACGAAGTCATATTGCGGGAACAGGGATGTTATCACTGTAATTTTTTCACTTTCAGGTTGAGTCGGTGCACAGCCATTTAAGATGAGCATAAATCCGACAAATAAGATAACTAAGGTTTTTTTCATAAACTTCCTCCGCAGTATAGTATAACAAGAAAAAATAAAAATGCAAATGATTCGCATTTGCATTTACTCCCATTGTGTCGATATATGTTGTATTTTGGCTTGACCTTTGGTTGAATCTATCAGAATCGAATGGATTTCGTCGATATTTTCTGTTTTAAAATATATTCTTGCTTGTTCATTGTATTCGCGATCAAGGATTGTGCATTGCCTTTGAATCAGATTTTCCACAATCGATATCATCGGATACGGAAACTCAACAGTGTAGACCGACATTTGTCTGAGTTCTTTGATTCCGGCGGTCTCGATGGCTTTAAAAGTTGCTTCTGTATATGCTTTGATCAATCCACCCCTTCCAAGCAGGGTACCTCCGAAATAACGAACGACCACAGCGCAAACATCACTAAGTCCGCTTACTCGTAAAACCTGTAATATGGGCAGTCCGGCGGTTGAGGCGGGTTCACCATCGTCATTGGACCGTTCAATTGCCGGATTGAACAGGATATAAGCGGAGCAATGATGATTGGCTTTGGGATGTGATTTCTTCACAGAATGTATGAAAATTTTCGCTTGTTCTTCGCTTTCACATGATGAAACCCATCCGATAAACTTCGAACCTTTTATTTCGAATTCAATTTGAGCATCTTTTTCGATTTTTTTCATATAGTGTTCACTTCTTCAGTTTAAGATATAC
>JANJWY010000147.1 GCA_024709285.1 Erysipelotrichaceae bacterium | reverse complement strand
TCCGATGCCATTTTAGCTAAAAAGCGGTTTGGTGCAATCCCGATACTTACATCCAAACCAATCGATTTTTTTATATCTTTTCGAATGACCATTGCCAAATCCAACGGACGTTTATACTTAACAATGGCTTCAGAAACATCCAGATAGCACTCATCCACGCTGGCAACCTCTACGATTTCAGAATATTTCTTACAAAGTGCTACAAACTGCGATGAGATCTTCTCATACAGATCGAAATGAACTCCGGTTACAATCAGATTCGGACATAATTTCAATGCTTCCGCTAACGACATTGCGCTTTTTACACCATATTCTCTTGCAATGTAATTTGCTGTAGTAACCACAGATCCCCTTTTGTTTGAACAAACAGCAATCGGTTTATCCTTTAACGTAGGATCACGCAATGTTTCAGCAGAAGCAAAGAATGCGTTGATATCGATATGAAAGATAATTTTACCCAAATGATAAACCTCCTTTACAAAAAAATCTTCATTAGAAGATTAATTTGTACTTTTATTGCGCAGGTAAAGTTCGCGGGCAGCCGTAATTGCTTTTTCACTGTTTGTACCTGAAGATATCAAAGCTAGTTGCTCGATCCGTTTTTGTTCATTCAAAACCTCAATGAATGTTAAGGTGGACTCTTCACTCGCCTGTTTACTGACAAGGTAATGTTCATCCCCACAGGCAGCGACCTGAGCCAAATGGGTTACCGTTAAGATTTGTGCATCTTTACTGAGTGAGTGCATTTTCTGACCGATCTTTGTGGCTATCATTCCCGATACACCGGTATCTATTTCATCAAAAATAATAGTTGATATTCCTTGCAGTTTTGTAAAAATCGCTTTCAATCCTAACATGATCCGTGATAGTTCACCTCCGCTGGCAACCTTGCTTAACGGACGCAACGGCTCACCGGGGTTGGTCGAGATAAGAAAAACGACTTTATCGTTTCCGAGGACACTGGGGCGGTTTTCGCTTATTTCAATGACGAAACGTGTATTTTCCAGCTGTAAATCATTTAAATGTCTAAGAATTTCCTTTTGCAGAAGGATTGATTGTGCTTTTCGCAGCGAACTCAAATCAATGGCTGCTTTCTGATACCGTGCAAAAGCTTCATCCCTTCGTTTGATAAGTGATTCAAGCACATCCTGGCGGTTCTCAATGGTATAAACGCGTTGAACAAATTCCTCTTTTCGCTTTATGATCAAGTCAATGGCATTTCCGTATTTGCGTTTCAGCTTACCATAATCAAACAATCTCTGTTGGATGCTGTTCAAATCATCTTCACTGAATTCCAACAAAGAAAGATGATGGTTCAACTCTTCAGTGATATCTTCAATCTGGTAGTACAAAGATTCAAGCTGATTACCAAACTGAATCAAAGCGTCATCTTCAACGCAGGCCGAAAGGTTTTTAAACGCTTCAAATAATTTCTCTTTGACACCTTCCGAATCATCCAGTAAATTCAATGAAGCATTTGCGAGTTTGCTGATTTTTTCAAAAGCCATCAGTTGACGCTGTCTCTGTTCAAGAGTATCAAAATCTTCTTGGGAAGGATTAAAAGACTCAATTTCCCGGATTTGAAAATTCAGGAAATCCAAGTCATCCATATTATACTCGTTCGATGACTTATCATTAACTTCCGTAACCAAAGCATTCCATTCATTGAATCTTTCCTTAACCAAAGAAAAAAGTGCATCATTACCCATAAACTCATCCAGCAAAGACAAATGATACTTATCATTAAGCAGATATTGAGAATCATGCTGACTGTGAATGTCAATAATGGCCGATGTCAATTCTCTGACGACCGAAAGAGGGGTCAGACGATGATTGATTTTTGAAGCAGATTTGCCATCAGCGAATATTTCACGACTGATAATGATAAAATCGGATGCGTCAATGTCAAATTCTTTGCACAACAAACCGGCTTTTGAAATGGGGTCAACTTCGAAAACTCCCTCAATGAAAGCAGAATTAGCATTTTTGCGAATAAACTGATTAGAAGCACGGTCGCCGCAAAGCAAACCGATGGCATCGATCAGCAACGATTTCCCTGCTCCTGTTTCACCGGTAAACACACTCATGCCTAAGGACAGATCAATACTTATTTCATCAATCAAAACAAAATTCTTTACAGTTATCTGACGGATCAACGCAATTCCTCCCTGCTAATTTTTGGTTAAATAAAACATATATTCCTGATTCCCCTCACGTCCCATCAATGATGTCTTGTGACAGTCCTTGACTGAAATGTTGTGTTGTTTGAAGAGTGCTCTGTATTCATTGAGAACTCGCAAGACCTGTTTTTGATCGTTGACGATTCCGTGTTTGTTGAGATATTTTTCTCCGACTTCAAATTGCGGTTTTAATAAAATGAATAATGTTCCTTGCGGTTTGACTAATTGGATTACACTTTCAAACAGAAGACGAAGCGAGATGAATGAAACATCCATAACCAACAGATCGAATAACTTGTCAAATTGCTCAGGACGAAGATTTCTGGCATTGGTATTTTCCATGACTGTGATACGCGGATCGTCACGAAGTTTCGGGTGTAACTGTAAAGTGCCGACATCGATTGCAGTTACTGAATTTGCATTTCGCTGAATCAGACAGTCCGTGAATCCGCCGGTGGATGCACCGATATCGATACAATCCAGACCGGTGACATCAACGGAATGCTTTTCAAGCATCTCTTCAAGTTTATATCCGGCCCTTGAGACAAAATCACTTTTGATGACGATCATTTCGATCACATCGGAATCATCGGTTTCCATCGAACTTTTCACAGTTATTTTCCCGTTAACCGTCACCCGCTGTTGTTTTAACGCATCCTGAGCCTTCTGGCGCGAAATATCGTAAAGTTGGGATAATCTTATATCCAGACGCATTTTATTCACCTGTAACCTTTAAAACCTGTTCAAACAGGCTGTTAATGTCAATACCGTATTTTTTACGCAATACACCGACAGCGCCATGCGTCACATACTCATCCTTCAGACCGACAGAAGTCAAATCCATGGTCAAATGATGCTTGGCACAAAATTCCAGGATGGCAGAAGATAATCCGCCGATTTCCACATCCGGCTGATAAACAAATACAGGCAGTTTCCAACCGACAATTTCGTTAATCATTTTCTCATCCAAAGGCTTAATGAAACGGGCATTGACAATAACAATTGACATAGCGTTTACAGTGACTTTTTGAACCAGACGATCGACATCCGGTCCGTAACTGATGATCACGGCCTTACTTTCATGATTTTTGTTCATTGCTTCCCACTGTCCGACAGGAATCAGTTCAAGCGTATCTTTGGCCTGATAGGCAGCTGAACCGCGCGGAAAACGAATGGCAAAGGGATGTTGCTGACTGAACGCTGTAAATAACATATCCTGAGCTTCATTCGCATCTTTTGCCGATGCAATGATCAGATTTGGAAGCGGACGCAAAATCCCGATATCGAAAACACCGTGATGAGTATCCCCGTCTTCACCCACCAGACCGGCACGATCAATACCGATTACTACCGGTAAATCCATACGGCAAATATCATGATTGATCTGATCATACCCTCTTTGTAAAAACGTTGAGTACATCGATAAAAACGGTCGATATCCTTGCATGGCCATCGCAGCCGCAAAAGTGACTGCATGTTCTTCTGCGATGCCTGTATCAAAACTGCGCTCTTTAAACAATTGGAAAAACTTCTCGAGTTTTGAGCCGCCAATCATTGCCGGCGTGATTGCAGTTATAGTTTTATTCTGTTTGGCCAAACGAATCAGAGTTTCGCTGTAAATAGAAGACCAGGTAGCATGTGACGGAGGCAGATTATTATTCAAAATACCGGTATCCGGATCGAACTGATTAACACCATGCCAAGATCCGTCTCTATCTGATTCGCTGTGCGGATATCCTTTTCCTTTTTGTGTGATCACATGAATTACGATCGGTCCCTGATGCTTTTTCGCAGTTTCTAAAGCACGGATCAGCTCTTTAATGCTGTGACCATCCACAGGACCCAAGTATTCTATGCCCAACTCTCCAAAAATCGAAGAATCGACGATATGAGATTTAAGCGTATCCCGAAAAGCAGTCATGCCTTTAAGAACGGTATTTCCGACCACGTTGGTCCTAAGGACATCCTTTACATCCTGTTTCAATGAATTATAAGGCTTACTTGCACGCAAACGGGCAAAAGCACTGCTCATAGCACCGACATTTTTGGATATCGACATATTATTGTCATTGAATACGATGATCACATTTTTACCTAGTTCACCGATATGATTTAACGCTTCAAATGCCATTCCGTTAATGATCGAGCCATCCCCGATCAAAGGTACGATGTGATAATCTTGCTTATCCAGATCCCTCACGACGGCCATTCCCAATGCAGCCGATAAAGACGTCGATGAATGACCGGCTTCCCATACGTCATGTTCACTTTCACTGCGTTTATTGAACCCGGAAAGACCGTCAAACTGACGCAATGTCGCAAAACGATCTGCCCTTCCAGTCAAAATTTTATGAACGTAACTTTGATGTCCGACATCAAAAATGATCTTATCTTTCGGAGAATCAAAAACCTTGTGAATGGCTATGGTAAGTTCGACAACACCCAGATTGCTCGAAAGATGACCCCCGGTTTTTGATACATTTTCAATGAGAAAAGAACGAATGTCTTTTGCTAATTCGTTGCATTCTCTGATTGAAATTTTCTTAAGAAATTCTGGATTTCTGATTGAACGAAGATCCATGATACCTCCTAGATTTGTCGGTTACTGCAAAGTTCAATGATATTTCGTACTTCTGACCCGCTTAAAGACAGTTCCTTTAAATCATCAAGCACATCCTGATAAATAAGAATCATTTTCTCTTTTGCAGCTTGCAGACCCAAATGAGTTATAGATGTAGATTTGTGATTCACAATGTCACTGTTTGCTGTTTTTCCAAGTTCTTCTGTTGTTTTTGTCACATCCAGGATGTCATCCTGAATCTGAAAAGCTAATCCCAAGTTCTCGCCGATCCTGCGCCAAGTGGAAACATCTTCACTTTTATGAGCAATGATTGCGCCCATAACTAAAGCACTTGCCAAAAGTTTACCGGTTTTCAATAAATAAATCATTAACAGCTGATCCCAGCCGATCGGCTGTACTTCAGCTTCGATGTCACGCATCTGCCCTAAAATCATGCCTTCGATCCCGGCGCTGCCAGCCAATTCACGGATAAGTCCGACTTTAACATCGGCAGACAAATCGGAAACCGTAATTTGTGTAAATGCCTGTGTCAGTAATGCATCTCCGGCTAAAATTGCCGTAGCTTCATCAAACATCTTATGGTTGGTCAAGCGTCCCCGACGATAATCATCATTGTCCATGGCCGGAAGATCATCATGTATTAAAGAATATGTATGAACCATTTCAAGTGCTGCGGCAGCGTCTAAACCGATTTCAGGGTTACAGCCGTAATCTTTCAATACAGCTAATAACAGCAGCGGCCGTATTCGTTTGCCCGGTGCCATAAGCGAATAAGCAGCTGACTCTTTGACTCTTGACTCCGAAACAGGGCCAAACACCTCATACAGATAATCTTCAAATGTCAGTTTCATTTACATCCTCCTGCGGACTGCTGCTTTTAAGCAATTGTTCGATTTTGCCTTCAAAACCTTTCAGTTTTTCCTCGCAAAAATTGACCAGTTGCAACCCTTCTTCAAAAAGCGCAATCGCCTTTTCTAACTCCAACTCATTTTTATCTAAAGCAGCGACGATTTCGTTCAATCGCTTCATAGCTTGATCAAAGGTTAGTTTTTCCATGTTTTTTCTCCTTTATACTTGAAATGACAGCATCCGCTGTACCATCGGCATAATGAATGGTCAACGGCATGTTCAATTCAATCTGTCGAATTGAAGTAATCAGTTTCACCTGCTGATAGGTTATCGCATATCCGCGATTCAATATGGCCAGCGGAGATAATGAATCCAGCAGTTGTTTACGTAACTTTATTCTATCACTATTCCGCTGGTGATGTACCATGATTTGATGTTTCATATTGACCTGAAGTTTATCGATTTCCGTCTTTTTAAGATTTAATCGAATACTGCTTAGGCGTATCAGTTGCTTTTGATAATCATCTACAATTTTTGAGTACCGCACGACCCGGATTTGCTGTTTGTCCAATTGCTGATAAATAAAGGACAATGACATCTGATATTCGCCTAAAAGACGATAAGGATCGATCAGATAGCGGTGATTTCTGTATTGGTCGAGCTGTTTTTCTCTTGCTTTCATCAATCCGTTCATCCTGGCTGTTAACAGATGCTTATTCTTATTGATCGCATTTCGAACATCATTTTGATCCGGAGTTGCTAATTCAGCAGCTCCGGTTGGCGTCGGCGCACGGACATCAGCCACAAAATCTACCAAAGTAACATCGCTTTGATGTCCGACTCCTGAAATTATCGGGGTATTGCATTTTGATACAGCCATGACTACAGCCTCTTCATTAAAAGACCATAAATCTTCGATCGAACCACCGCCACGAACGAGCAATATGACATCAAGATTTTTCTGATCGGCAACCTTGATTGCCTCGACGAGCTGTTCTACCGAACCCTCCCCTTGCACCGCACTGTGAATGTGCACTATTTTCGCCAAAGGCCAGCGTCGTTTCAAAGTTGAGTCAACATCCTGGTATGCTGCCGTGTTTTTTGAAGTAATCAAACCGATGGACTCCGGATATTGGGGAATCGGTTTCTTTCTTTCATCATCAAAAACTCCTGCCATTGACAGTTTCTTCTTTAATGCTTCCAATTTAGCATATAATGCACCCAGTCCCTGCGGGATCAATCGGGTGACGTATAACTGCATCTGTCCGCTGGCTTCGAATACGGAAACGCTGCCAACAACGATGACTTGATCTCCGTCTTTCGGTAACAATGTAACTTTTGATGCGGCAGTCGCAAACATGACACAACTGATTCGCGCTTGATTGTCTTTTAATGTAAAATACCAATGACCGCTTCGATGAGCGATGAAATTTGATATTTCTCCTTGCACGGCAACAGACTGAATCGCTGATTCAGCTTCCAAATGCTTTTTAATAAAGCGGACTAAATTGGTTACCGTCCAAATGGATTGACTCATAATTTATCCAAAACCCCATTGACGAGTTTAAATGCATCTTCATCACAATACTGCTTTGCCATATCGACCGCTTCATTGATGATGATTGCCCGATCAGCCGTTTCATAAACCATTTCACTGACGGCCAAAAAAAGGATAGACTGTTCCAAAACACCCAACCGGACAAAATCCCAATCAGCCAGATGTTCATTGATTTTATCAATGACCACATCTTGATGTTCATAAGCATCGATCAGCATCGTCTTAATGGGTTCCTCTAACTCACTAAAGGGCAAAAAGGCCGGTTCCCCTTCGTTAAGTATATAATCTATGTCCTCAAAGACATCTTCAATATCTCTGTTTAATAAAAAAACCTGATACAAGGCCAGCATCGCATTCACGCGCTGTTTACGTCGACTCGTCATAAAATTCCTCCAATAGACGTTACAATTTTAGCATAAAAACCAGTTTTTGGGTATAGACAATGAAAAACACCCTTACTGGGTGTTAAACACGAAACCTACGACATTGACATCGATCCGGCTGCACCGGTAATCCGTCATCGTAAACACATTGTTGGCAATCCGTGATTGAAGCGACTCGATCGCATGATTGACATTTTTGCCATAACGTACACGAACATCCACACTGATGTTTAATTTGTTCTGACCGATTTTGCAAACGATCGACTTCTTCAGCGGAGCACTGTCCAGGATCAGGCTGTCATCATCTTCCACTGAAAATCGCGTGATCATTTCAAACGCTTCTTTAGTCAAAGCGATCTGACCGATCGGATGTGAGCCGTTTTGTTTCAATAAAATATACTCATGTGCCATTTTTATCACCTGAGAATATTATAGCACACCATTAATCAAATTCTAACAGAGATTATTCGTCAAACCATTTAGTTTCCAGAGCCGCCAAAGTTCCGTTGGCAATCAGTTTTTCGATTGCAGCATCCACGGCTGCTTTCATCGTACTTGTTTTCGGCAGAGTCACAACTACACCCGGCACTGAATCAGCAGCTTCATGTTCTAGCAAGAACATCGACAGTTCAGAAAACTGAGTCACGTATTCTTTAGCAACCAAACCTTCAACGATGATAAAATCGATCCGTCCGACGAGAATTTCCTGTACCATCTGACCGATATCGTTACGAGGATCGATCGTGAGATTCAATTCGTCTTTCATAGCATTGACAGCACCTTCCTGAATCGTACCGATTTGAACGCCGACGATTTTATCTGCCAGTGTCGGTGTATCAATGATACCGCTGTCCTTTTTTGTCAGAACATAAAACGGACTTTCTTCATCACGAACCAAGTAAGGAATCGAGAAGATCACATCTCTTTCAGGATCTGCCGACATACCGGCAATCGCCATGTCAGCACCTTCATTGTTCAATGCTGCGATGATTCCGCCAAAGTCCATGTCAACCCACTCAACACCGTCATAGCCCAATTCAAGAGCCAAGGCTTCTGCAAAATCAATGTCAAATCCTTCCAATGTCCCATCCGGTTTTGTCATTTCATACGGAGGATAGCCGCTGGAGGTTAACACTTTCAAAAGTTTTTCCTCTTCCTGCTTCGGTGCGCAACCGACCAAAATGAAGAGAACAAGTAATAATGCGATAATTTTTTTCATGTTTTTAGTTCCTTTCTTTCTTATAACATGTTGTTTAAGAATTTCTTTGCCCGTTCGCTTTGGGTTTGTTCAAAGAATATTTTGGGCGGATTGATCTCAACGATTTCTCCGTTATCCATGTAAATAATCAAA
>JANJWY010000143.1 GCA_024709285.1 Erysipelotrichaceae bacterium | reverse complement strand
AAAGTTAAAGTGATGGTCGATGGAAAGCCGCAAAAAATCCGTATTTCCGCCCGCGCCTTAAAAGCATTAAAAGCCCAGCAAGCTGCCTAAAAAAACAAACGGTGTCAACCGTTTTTTTTATGCATCATTGCTTTGGATGATCAGCACTTTTCCATTGACCCGGATAAGAGCTTCCTCATCAAGAATTTCATTGCTTACAAGATACAGATCGTTTTCATGTATCTTTCGATTTGACAGCGGATACTTTACTCCGCTCAGATCAACCGTCGACTCCGTACAGGCAAACAGCGATAAATAGCGGTAATCCGCTTTTTTTATGGTTTTTTCACCGTCAACGGCATAAATAAGATGATTTTCATCCCACAGGCTCAATCGGATGTCCTTTTTCACCAAGCCGATATTGATCTGCTGATGATCGATGCGGCCACCCAATCCTCCACAGATCATCACTTCATCAAAATCCTCGACATAAGACAATGCTGCCTGAGTATCTGTCACATCCTTGACCGTGTCCAGCCTTACGACTTCCTTACTAAACGTACGGATCATGTCCAGTTCTTCCGCTGAGACCGAATCAAAATCGCCGATGGCCAAATCCATCATGATCCCCAATGTTGCACAGACTAGCGCTCCCCTGTCGACACCTACGATATAGTCCGCAAAAACCGGAGGCAATTGTTTGGCCAGTGATGCGACCAGCAGTGCTACTGACATAAACTCTCCACAGCCGCAACGATGTCATCTTTGAAAACATAGCTGCCCGCAACCAAGACATTGGCTCCGGCCTGCCTGCACAAACTTCCGGTGTGACTGTTGATGCCGCCATCGACTTCGATCAGAGCCGATGACTGTGACTGATCGATCAATTGGCGCAAAGCCGATATTTTCTCGATTGACTGATGTATGAATGACTGTCCGCCAAACCCCGGTTCAACCGACATGATCAAAAACAGATCCACTTCACTTACATAGGGAAACAAGGTTTCTACCGGTGTTTTCGGTTTGACGGTCAGTCCGGCCTTGACGCCTCTGCTCTTGATTTTTTTGATGAGTGCCATGATGCGGTGAAAATCGTCGTCTAACGCTTCACTGTGAAAGGTGATCATATCTGCTCCGGCATCGATGAAAACATCCGAAAAGAAATCCGGATCTTCCACCATCAGATGCACGTCCATAAACAAATGCGAAGCCTTTCTGAAGGCTTTCAAAATATCCGGACCAAAGGTCAGGTTCGGCACAAAATGTCCGTCCATGACGTCGAAATGAAGCCATTGGGCCTTTGATATATGCAGGTCACGAATCTGACTTTCAAAACGGCTGTAATCCAGCGAGAGAACCGAGGGAGCGATGATGGTCATAACGGTCTCCTTTCTTCTTCGATCATTTTTAAACATTCCACATAATTTTCATAACGGATTTTCGAAACTTCATTTTTACTTACTGCTTCTTTTACGGCACATCCCGGCTCATTTTCATGCATGCAGTTACGAAACTTGCACTTGCCCATGTAGGGCTTAAAGTCCGGTACGATCCAACGGAAGATATCCTTGTCGATCATTGAAAAGTCAAGCGAGGAAAATCCCGGAGTATCCGCAACCCAACCATCTGCGACGTAGTGCAGTTCACTGTGACGGGTCGTGTGCTTTCCACGCCCCAACGCCTTGGATATTTCCTGCGTGATCAGTTCAAATGAACCGTCGATCCGATTGATCAGTGATGACTTCCCGGCACCGCTTTGCCCGGTCAATACCGTCACTTTTCCCTTGAGTGCAGCTTTGATATTGTCAACAGGCATGTCGCGTCCGGTGAATAGCACCTGATATCCTGCTTTTTGATATTGGGCAATAATGTCATACACCGGATCATCTTTGGGCAGAAGGTCACACTTGGTTACGACGATGACCGGTACAATGTTGGCATAACTGATCAGAAAAATCAGTCGGTCAAGTAAAATCGGTGAGAAGTCCGGTTGTATGAGTGAGGTTACGATCATCGCCTGATCGACATTGGCGATCAGCGGTCGGGTCAGTTCATTAAAGCGTTCTTCAACGTGCTGGATTCCCCATTTATCCTCCAAATGTTCGACCAATACCCAGTCACCGACTACCGGCGACTTTTTAAGCCTCAGTTTGCCCATGGCAATGGCTAAAAGCCGCTGTCCATCTTCTGTGAATACGGTATATTGATTTGAGATGATTTTTATGATTCTTGCTTTTGGCATGCATTCTCCTTAGTAATAATACAAAATGACGGAAGAATCTTCATACTGAATATATAAACTGCCAACTCCCGGAGATACTGAAGTAACGACACCATATTCCAGCTGTGCCAGTTGTTCTTCACTTAACCCTTCCGTCGATAATTTACTTAACGTAACTTTTAATCCCAACTCTTCGATCATCCGTGATGCTTCCCCGATACCCATTCCGATAATCGAAGGGGGTACGATCCACTCAACATACGAAGCCACGATCAGTTTGATTTCATACGTGCGGCGGGGATCCAGTTTATCTCCTGCCAACAACAGTTCCTGACGGATGATGGTGCCTGGCGCTAATGTCGTTGATGGTTCATTCTCACTGCGAATCGTGATGCGCGTTCCGGATAACAACGTCCGTACTTCTTCTAACGTCTTTCCGGTGAAATCTTCAACCACAAAATATATCCCCTCAGAAACCGTAATCGTTATGACCGAACCTTTTTCAACCTGAGTTCCAAATACCGGAGAAAAGGATACGATTTTCCCTGCCGGTATGTCCTCGGTCAGCGTGTACAGAACATTATTGGATAAGGTCAGACCCTTTTCTTCCAATACGGTTTTCGCTTCGGCATAGCTCAATCCGGACAAATCCGGTACATTGGTGTAACGGTCATCGATGGGTCCTTGACCGAACATCGAGAAAATCACAAATGCTATCAGAATGAGAATTGCACTGATGCCCAGTGCAGCCGATATCGTTGCCAGGGTCGACTTGCTTTCCGCAACAGGTTCAGCCGCGGACACCTGATTGATCACGATGGTCGAACTGTCCATATCATCATCGATCAACACCATTTTCGCCTCTTTACTTCGGGCAGCGCTCAGACAGGTAGACAAATCATCTGCCATATCTTTCGCCGACAGATAGCGCAGGGATTTATTTTTGGCTGTCGCTTTTAAGATGATGTTTTCCAGCGACTGCGGTAAAGTCGGATTAAATTCGCGGATGCTCGGAATGTCTTCGCGCATGTGCTTGATAGCGATTTGAACGGGAGCTTCCCCGTTAAACGGAACCTCTCCGCGCAGTAATTCATACAGGACGATGCCTAAGGAGTACACATCGCTCTGATTGCTTGCTGCCTCACCACGCGCACACTCCGGAGCCAGATAATGCACCGAACCCATAACCGCATCGGTTTGGGTGAGCTGCATGGCATCCTGAGCCAAAGCAATGCCGAAATCCGTGATCTTTACGGTTCCGTCATCCTTGACCAATACGTTTTGCGGTTTGATGTCCCGGTGAATGATATTTTTGCGATGAGCTTCGGAAATGGCTGCAATCAGCTGTTTCATGATGGCCAAGGCTTCTTCCTTCTCCATCGCCCCGCGTTGGGAAATGAGCTGTTTTAAGGTTTTTCCGCGAACGACCTCCATCACGATGAAATGTTTGCCATCTTCTTCACCGACATCATAAATTTCCACGATGTTGGGATGATTGAGCGTACTGGCCGCATTGGCTTCGCGTTTAAAACGTAACAGCGATACCGCATCGGTCGAAAGTTCTCCACGCAATACTTTGATGGCAACTTCGCGGTTAAGCAATGTATCGATAGCAAGATATACATCCGCCATCCCGCCTTCGCCCAAACGCGAAACGATCATGTAGCGGTTTTTAATCATTTCACTCATGATCATCACCTCGCAAATCACAAAGGATGACCGTGGTATTGTCATATCCGCCGGCATTGTTCGCCAATCCGATCAACACGCTTACTTTTTCTTCAAGTTCGCTGTTTGAACGAATCGTATTTAAAATTTCCGTTTCGTCGACATAGCCGTGAAGTCCATCGGAACAAAGCAATATCGCATCGACATTATCATCAATTTCAAAAATATCAATATCGATTTGTTTTCCGATACCAATCGCGTTGGTCAGCATATTGCGATTGGGATGGCGGTTGGCATCTTCTTTTTTAACTTTTCCGAGTTTGACCAATTCATTGACTAAAGAGTGGTCATCGCTCAGCTGAATGAGTTCTTCTTTAATGCCGAAAATCCGGCTGTCACCGACATTAGCTCCAATGATCTGATTATCAGCAAACACGACAGCCACCATGGTGGTACCCATGCCTTGATAATCCTCGACGCTGCGAGACAAAGTGACGATGTGCTGATTGACTTCCGTAATGGCATTTTTCAACCACAGTCTGACATCATCCGTATCTGAAAATTGTTCTTTTTTGATAAACAGTTCGTCCATGATTTTACAGGAAACCGAGGATGCGACATCCCCTGCCCGTGCGCCGCCGATGCCATCGCAAACCACGGCTAAAACCGCATCATCGATGCGTTGGATGAGGTAGCTGTCCTGATTGGTTGCGCGAACGTACCCGCGATCGCTGGCTCCGGCAATTCTCATATCAACGTTTCCTTTCATGTTTTGCTCTTAACTGACCGCATGCCGCATCGATATCGGCACCATGCTCTTGGCGCAGCGTACATTTTACACCGGCTTTGTGCAACTGGTCATAGAAGTGTAAGGCTTCTTTGACCCCGACTTTTCGAAATCCGTGTTCATCCACGGGATTGTATGGAATTAAGTTGACATAAGCGTTTTGTCCCCGGATCAGATCGGCCAGCTGGCGGGCATGGGCATCGGAGTCGTTGACACCTTGCAACAGAATATACTCATACGTGATCCGCCGGTTGGATTTGGACATATAATAGTTCATGGCTTCCATCAGTCTGTCCAATGGATGTGCCTGGTTTATAGGCATCAGTTTGCTTCGTAATTCATCGTTTGGAGCATGGAGGGAGATGGCCAGGTTGACTTGGATCGGTTCATTGGCAAACTTACGTATGCCTTCAACTAAACCGCAAGTCGATACGGTCAGATGTCGGGCACCGATGGCCAAGCCCCGGTCATGGTTGATCGTATATAGAAAATTCAGTACGTTGTCATAATTGTCAAACGGTTCGCCCGTCCCCATCACGACCACATGACTGACTCTTTCCTGCTCTTTGTCCAGTTCTTGCTGAACATAGAGCACTTGTGCCACCATTTCCCCGCTGCTTAGGTTGCGGGTCTTCTTAAGTAAGCCGGATGCACAAAAAGTGCAACCCATGTTGCAGCCGATTTGCGAGGAGACACACAGGCTTTTTCCGTAACTGTAGTGCATCAGCACCGTTTCACACAAAGCACCGTCATCCATCGCAAACAAATATTTCACTGTGCCATCCGCAGCGACCTGACGTGTCTTTAGCGTAATGGGTGACAGTTGTACATTTTCGTGTAACCAGGATTTCATTTTCAAAGAAATATCACTCATATCGTCAAAGGTTGTGACGCGCTTGCGATAGAGCCATTCAAAGAGTTGCTGGCCGCGATATTTCTTTTCGCCAATGGAAAGCATCAGCTCGCCCAGTTGGTCGTAGGTATAGTCGTAAAGTGTTTTCATTTCATCACCACAGCATATTTTACCATATTTAGCTCACTCTGATAAGTTTTGCCATATAAAAACCGTCCCCTTCGCTTTGATGAGGCAAATACTGTTGCTGATCGATCAGTTCAAACTGGGGATGCGTTGAAATAAAGTTTGAAACCTGCAGTTGATTTTCTTTTTTATTGATGGTGCAAGTCGCATAGATCAGCTGTCCGCCAACCTTGACACAGGCACTGGATTCATGAAGGATTGCTTCCTGAAGTTTCTGGATGCCATCCAAGTCCGCAGGCTGAATGGTCATTTTGATGTCCGGTTTGCGCCTCAATACGCCCAGTCCGCTGCATGGCGCATCGATAAGCACGGTATCGAACATCTCTTGTTTAAGATCAGAAGGTAAGTTTGTCGCATCCGCAACCAGCGTGGAAATAATGGTGGCCCCGCTTCTTTCGACCAATTGATCGACCAGTTTGATACGGTGCGGGTGAATATCCACAGCCAAGATTTTCCCTTTGTTTTGCATCATGGCGGCTAACTGTACGGTCTTGGTTCCCGGAGCACTGCACACATCCAACACGATTTCATTGGGTTTTACATCCGCAAACACACAGACGCGCTGACTGTTTTCGTCCTGTATGATGACTTTGCCCGATGTGAAAATATCGTGTCTGACGACTTTGGGATCAGCGATCAATGATCCTAAATTCTCATCGGAGACCGTGAATAATCCGGTATCCATCACCTCATTCATATCCGACTTCAGGGTATTTACTCTCACATACAACGGCGGTGTCAGATTGTCTTTATGACAGATGATCTCCGTCACTTCATCGCCCAGTTGCTTGCGCCACATGTGCACCAGCCATACCGGATGGCTGGTCTCGATGGCAAGTTGCTCGGCTTTGTTTTCTAATATGATTGGACGGCTGTGTCGGGTCAGTACCTGACGCAATATCGCATTGACCAGACCGGCGTATTGCCCTTTAAGATTCTTTTTGGCAATACTGACCGCCTCGTTGATGATGGCATAGGGCGGGATTTTATCCATCATGTATCGTTGATACACGGACAAGTTGATCAGAACTACGATTTCTTCGGGTGGACGTTTACTGACTAGGTCGCTCCACTGATATTCCAGATATCGGTAATGTTGTAATGTTCCATAGACGATGCGGGTGATCAGCGGCATATCCACCGGATCTCCTTTGCAATTCTTCAGCAGCAAATTGGCATATTGTTTATGGACGACGACTTGCGTAAGTATGTGATAAGCTTCTTCTCTTGCGATCATAAATTTCCTCCTTACTGCAAGCCCATGGGCGATACATTGATACTGATCTGCGTTTTTCCGCTCTTGCGTTTGACGGGCAGTATCTCCTGTCGGACAAATGCCTTCATTCCGGCAAGATCTTTGCCTTTACAAACGATCCGAAAGCGGAATTTCCCTTTGATTTTGCCTAAATCGGCGGGTCCCAGGGTTTTAAAGGATTCATCGCCTCTACAGCGAGATGCAAAATCCACCGCCAACATCCGCGCTTTTTCCCAGTCATCATCGGAAACCGTAATGGCAATCAGATAGGTATACGGCGGATACTGTCCCTGATGACGGTATTTCATTTCGTGATTAAAGAAGGATACATAATCCTGATTGCGGGCATATTGTACCGCATAGTGACGCACATCGAAGGCTTGGATGATGACTTCGCCC
>JANJWY010000127.1 GCA_024709285.1 Erysipelotrichaceae bacterium | reverse complement strand
AATAGGAAGAGGGCTAGAATTAAGCTTATAATCTTCTTCATAATTTCCTCCTGGGTCACTTCTGTGACTAAGTTGAACATAATATAACACACCTTTTTGTTGTTTGCAATAGTATTGCATACAATTTATTAATATAACATTAAATATTTTCTTTTTTTCACTGAAAAACTGCCTTTCGGCAGTCAATTAATCAAAAATTCGTCTTTCAGTATGCCATAAATAACCAAATCATGAAATTTTCCGTCATGACCAAGGAATTTTTTCCGTCGGACTCCCTCTTGTTTCATCCCGCATTTGATCATAACCCTTCCCGAAGCCCCATTTTCAATCAGATGTGACGCTTCGATCCGATGGAAATCCCCTTCCGAAAACAAATATGCCAGCATGGCCTTCAGTGCCTCACTCGCAATACCCTGATTCCAGTAATTTGCGGAAAGACAATAACCAAAGGTTCCGCACTGATTTCTTGAATCAACATTCACCAGATCGATGGTTCCTATGACCTTACTTATAGATTTCAGCTCGATTACCCAACGGTATACATTAAGCTCATGAATGTCTTTTAACCACATCTCAATGATCCGATGGGTATCCTCAATACTCTGATGAGCACTCCACGTAAGATACCGGGTAACCTGCGGATCGCTTGCCCACTGCTCAAACATATCCCGATCATCTTCTGACCGGATCTTTCGAAGCAAAAGACGATCTGTAACTATTTCTTTAGTTCCGATATGGTTCATGCTACTCACCTTCTTCAAACAATTTTTTCAAACTTTTATTATACGGTGGATATATGATTCCTTTTTCCGTAATGATTGCTGTAATCAAGTCAGCATCGGTCACATCAAACGCCGGATTATATGTTTTTACTCCCTTGGGAGCCATGGGTTTCTGATACCAAGTCGTCGATATCTCCTCACCTTTGCGCAACTCGATTTCAATATCATCACCACATGCCGTCTGAATATCTATGGTCGATCGCGGTGCGCAGACATAAAAAGGAATGCCATAATGCTTAGCCAAAACAGCAACGCCGGATGTACCGATTTTATTCGCCGTATCCCCGTTGGCCGCGACCCGGTCACAACCAACCAAAACCGCATCGATATGCCCTTGTTTCATCACAATGGAAGCCATGTTATCACAAATCAGCGTGACATCGATCCCCACCTGCTGCAATTCCCACGCCGTCAGACGTGCTCCTTGCAACAACGGCCGGGTCTCATCCGCATACACCCGAAAATTATATCCCCTTTTCTGCCCTAAATATATCGGTGCCAGAGCTGTCCCATATTTTGCCGTAGCCAGCGTACCGGCATTGCAATGGGTAAGCAAACCCATACCCGGCTTTAACAGTGACAGTGCATGCTCACCGATAGAAAGACAAACCGCTTCATCCTCACTGCGAATATTTTCAGATTCTTCTTTTAACCGTTCGATAATTTCAGTTCTTGACTGATCCTTATGTTCATTAAGGCAACCTTCCATCCGGTTCAACGCCCAGAAAAGATTGACTGCGGTTGGCCGAGAAGATGCCAGATAATTCTTCGTCTGTCTGAATCGTTGAAAAAACTCATCATGACGAAGCAACAGATGACGCTTTGCATCCAGATACATTCCATACGCCGCAGCAATCCCAATGGCCGGAGCACCGCGCACTTGAAGTGTGACGATGGCATTGAAGATATCCTCTGGCGATTTATAATGATGATAAATCAAATCGTTGGGTAGTTTACTTTGATCAAGAATGATCAGTTCACTGTTTTCATCATCCAATCGAACCGAAACAAAATCAAGTACATCATTCATGATCTTCCCTCACATAACCAGCCATGGCTTTCTTCATCGTTGCCAGAAAATCAGCGCCACAACCATATTGATCGCGCTGCAATATAAACTCCTTTGCACCGCTCAGACAAATCCGTTCAGCTCTAACTCGGACATTGCCTGACAGCGATGTAATATCTTTGACATGTGCAAGCCCGATGATCCGACGGCAAAGCTCAAGACCGGTCACCCCTGCCGTATCGCGCATCACTGAATCCAAATAATACTCCTTGAACCCCGGCGTTTTTGCACTGAATTCCGAAACATGCAGATCCCACATGCGATTGAATTTATCAATAAACAGATCCACTGTTTTGATGATCGTTTCTTCCAACCATTGCATGTGATCGGCTTGCTGATGTGCATCACTGTGCACCCAAGCAAAAATCAAATTAGCAATGACGTTGCCGACATCATATCCGATGGGTCCGAAAAAGGCGAATTCCGGATCGATGACTTTGGTTGAATCTTCTTTGACAAAGATCGAACCCGTATGCAAATCACCGTGGATAAGTGCCTGCGCATGATTCATAAACTCAAATTTGAGCTTAGCTGTTTCCAATCGTAAAGGAATGGAATCATAAATATGCTCTTTGACCCAGACTTTGTTTGGCTCAAAAACATCGTTTCGATTCTTGAAATCACTGAAAGGCTCGGTATACACCAGATCTTCCGTAATTTCACATAGCTGCGGGTTGATGAAATTTTTGACCAGCTCTTTTTTATGCTTATGTTCTAACACGACATCTGTGGTAAGCAGTAATGTTTTTACCATAAAATCCGAAATATCCTGAGCAAAACGAGGGAATATTTTAAACTCCATCAGCGCTTTACGCATGATCTGATGATCAGAGAGATCATCCATGACTGTACAATTCATGATCGGATCATACGCATACACCTTAGGAACCAACCCCTGCGCCAATTCATCTTCCAGCTTTAAGATTTCATACTCGATCCGATTGCGATCCGGTGACAGTTTAAACTCATCTGAAATCCGGGCTACGGGTCCGGATTGTTTAATGATGATCGAGTGACCGGAAATCTCATCGAAGATCCGGAATATATAGTTCAAATTACCATCACCGATTTCCTTGCAGGATAACCGGGATGGTTCACTGAAAATACTTTTACATTTCTCTTTGGCATAATCGGCCGCATCTTCCTCATTCATTGTAAAATATGTGCTGAATTTCATGGTTATTTTCCCTTCCACTCTGATAATGATATAAAGTTATCCAAATTTGTCTCAGAATCTGCCCCTTTTGGCATCACTGCTGAAATCAAACCCATTTTCTCCCTCAACAGTGCCAATCTGTCCACTTGGTTCTGACTTAACACATTGACCTTACCGATGACAAAGTTGGTAATCATCGTCATATGAGCGACATGCTCCAACGATTCCATCCGAAAGTATGCCTCCATTAAATCTTTACCCCAAGTCAATGCCCCATGATTGGCCAGTAAAACAGCAGTATGCGTGTTGCAGTATGGAGCGATGGAATCAGCCACTTCAGAAGTTGACGGGGTTGCATAAGGAGCGATCGGAATAACTCCCAGATTGACGATGGCTTCCGGTGAAATCGGCTGATCCAATGCAATCCCGGCAATCGCAAAGGATGT
>JANJWY010000119.1 GCA_024709285.1 Erysipelotrichaceae bacterium | reverse complement strand
TTTAGTGAAGAGTCTGTTGAGCAGTCGAATGCTCAGACATATACCCATGCTTGTTCCATTCGTTTCAAAGGTGCAAAGAAAGCTTATACCTTTGGTACAAATGATATTCAGTACACGACGGGTGATCAGGTTATTGTTGATACGATTCGAGGTTTGGAATTAGGTGAAGTCATTGCAGAGTTGAGACCTTTAGAGAAGGTGTCGATGTCTACTCCGTTAAAACCGGTTCTACGCAAGGCAACAAAGCAGGATTTAGACAATTTCGAGAAGAATAAAACGATGTCGGTAGATGCCATGAAAACCTGTGATGACAGTATCCGAAAATTAGGTTTGGATATGCATTTGATCAGCGCAGAATACACCTTAGACCGTTCGAAAGTCATTTTTTCCTATGTTGCGGATGAACGGGTAGATTTTAGAGAATTGTTAAAAGAGTTAGCATCCATTTTTAAATGTCGCATTGAATTGCGTCAGATCGGACCACGTGACAAAGCGAAGTTCATAGGCGGTCTTGGTACCTGTGGCATGGAGACTTGCTGTTCGAGATTCTTACCTGATTTTGATGTTATTTCGATCAATATGGCTAAAAACCAGCTGTTGGCACTCAATATTCAAAAGTTATCCGGGCAATGCGGGAAACTGCTTTGCTGTTTGAAGTATGAAGATGAGTTGTATAAAGAATTGCGGGCGAATCTGCCGAAGATGAATGAACTGTTGGAATATAAAGGTAAGAAATATCGTGTATCATCGATGAATATGCTTAGTGGTACAGCGAGACTGGAAAATCGGGAAGAATCGTTGACGCTTACGCTCAACGAATTACGCAATGATACCAGTTATGTGAATAAACAATAAGGGAGTGGTTGTGTTGAAACGTCAAAAAAGCTTTGAAAATGAAATGCCTACGTGTTATATCGTAGCAACTCCGATCGGCAATCTTGAAGAGATGACGCCACGGGCTATTGATATCTTAAAAAACGTGGATGTCATTGCCTGTGAAGATACGCGTCATACGCAGAAACTATTGAAGCATTTCAATATAGAGAATAAAATCATCTCTCACCATGATCATAATGAGAGGGAAAGTGCGAAAGGTATTTTGATGTTGCTTATGCAAGGCAATAATGTTGCTTTGGTAAGTGATGCCGGATATCCGTTGATTTCCGATCCTGGATATTTACTGGTTGAGTCTATTACGGCGCATGGTTTCAATGTTGTTCCTATCAGTGGCAGCAGTGCATTGCTCGCCGGTTTGGTAGCTTCCGGGCTAATCACACAGCCCTTTCTGTTTCAAGGGTTTTTGCCTGCCAATGACAAGGAAGCCCGCGGCGTATTGACTCGCATCCGCCATTATGAGGCGACGATCGTTTTGTATGAAGCTCCTCATCGAATTGAAAAGACGTTGAAAATGTGTCTGGAAGTCATGGGCGACCGTAAGGCGACGTTGGCCAGGGAATTGACGAAGAAACATGAAGAGTTTCTGCGAGGGACTTTGTTTGAGTTGGTGGAGGAGGCCAAGGATCTTAAGGGTGAGATGGTTTTGATCATTGAGGGCAGCAAGGCAGAAAAAGAGCCGGATATCAGCATGATGGACATCCGTACGCATATTGAAGAGTTGATTCAGTCGGGGCTTTCAGCGAAAGATGCAATCAAGCAAATCGCAAAAATGACCGGGATGTCAAAAAACGAAATTTATACGATGTATCATAATGAGAATAATGCCAATCACTAAAAGCGCTTCGGCGCTTTTCCTTTACATTTAACTTTAGAATGTTATAATTATGGCATTCAAAAGCTTAGAAAAGAAGAGTAATCAAAGGCCTTTTTCAGAGAATGCATGGTTGGTGGAAATGCATAAAGGTGTTTGGTGAAGATGGTCTTGGAGCTGTTTGTCTGATAAGTAAGACAAAACGTTTCCCGCGTTATGGGTCAAAGAGCACGCAAGTGAACGAAGGTGGTACCGCGCAATGGCGTCCTTCGTCTGGCGTTTTTTTATTTTAAGGAGGAGAAAGCATGGAAAAGAAACCTTATTACATAACTACGGCTATTGCCTACACATCGGGCAAGCCGCATATCGGCAATGTGTATGAAATCGTTTTGGCGGACAGTATTGCCCGTTTTAAACGTGCACAGGGATTTGATGTCTTTTTTCAAACCGGAACGGATGAACACGGTCAGAAAAACGAACTGAAAGCATTGGAAAAGGGATTATCTCCACAAGCATTTGTGGATGAGATTGCAGGTGTCATTCGAAACTCATATGATTCGATTAACACATCGTATGATAAGTTCATCCGTACCACCGATTCGTATCATCAGCTGCAGGTACAGAAGATTTTCAAGAAACTTTTCGATCAAGGAGATATATATAAAAGTATTTATGAAGGCTGGTATTGTACGCCTTGTGAGTCCTTTTACACCGACGGTCAGCTGGATAAAGGGAAATGTCCGGATTGCGGTCGGGATGTTCATCGTGAGAAAGAAGAGTCGTATTTTTTCCGTTTATCAAAATATCAAGATCGCTTGATGAAGTATATACAAGACAATCCGCACTTCATTCAGCCGGAGTCTCGCAAAAATGAAATGATCAACAATTTCTTAAAACCCGGATTGAATGATTTGGCTGTTTCACGCACATCGTTTAAGTGGGGTGTACCGGTTGATTTTGATCCCAAGCATGTCGTATATGTCTGGATTGATGCATTAAGCAACTATATTACCGGATTGGGGTATGATGTGGATGGCAATCACGGCGATTTGTATAAAAAGTATTGGCCAGCCGATGTCCATCTGATCGGAAAAGATATATTGCGTTTCCATACGTTGTATTGGCCAATCATGTTGATGGCTTTGGATGTCGAACTGCCTAAGCAGGTGTTTGGTCATCCTTGGTTGTTGGTCGGTGAGGGCAAGATGAGCAAATCAAAGGGCAATGTGATTTATGCGGATGATCTGATCAAGCTGTTGGGTGTCGATGCGGTTCGCTATATCATGTTGCACGAAATGCCGTTTGCTCAGGATGGAACCGTTACACTCGAATTAATGATCGAACGGGTAAACAATGATTTGGCAAACATCACCGGAAATCTGGTCAGTCGGACATGGGCGATGAGTCAGAA
>JANJWY010000107.1 GCA_024709285.1 Erysipelotrichaceae bacterium | reverse complement strand
TGCGATCTCCTTTCTGTATCATTGTACTAAGTACCTAATACAATAATACAATAATATTCTTGAATGTCAACACTTTTTTGAAAATAAAAAACTGCCGGATTTTTCCGACAGTTATCATAGTATTTCTCAGTCAAACCAGATGCACGTGGGTTCCGGGACATACACGTCCTTCTGTACCAACGTCAGTTTACCGCTCACCTTGTCTCTATTGAACAAGGTCAGAGAGTTAGATTCCATATTCCCAACGACCAGATAGTCATTTTCACCACTCAGATTGAAATCTCTGGGCTGAACTCCTTCGGACGAGACATTTTGAATCATCTTCACAAAACGGCCATACTCCAAGGTTTCAAAAACACTGATCGAATCATGACCGCGATTGGACGCATAAATGAAATTGCCGTCTTTGGATATGCGAATGGCAGCTCCCCATTTCTTCTGATCCTCACCTTCCGGCAACAGACTCTTCTTACTCATAAACTCAAAGCCGTTTTTATCCAGTTTCAACACGAGCAGTTCACTGCTTAACTCCGTCAGGACATAGACATACGGTTCTTCGGGATGTACCACCAGGTGGCGCGGACCACTTCCCTTCTCACATCGGAAATGATGCAAAAAGGACAACTTATTATCTGCGCCGATCGTATAAGCATAAATGGCATCCAACCCCAAATCACAGACAAACACCAGTTTATACCTTGGATCATATTGAATATAATGCGCTTTTGATCCGGCTACATACTCAATCTTCTGAACATGCTGAAACTTCCCGTCGAAAGTAAACACATCGATACAGCCCTTATGATAGTTGGCCGTCATGACGACATTTCTTTCCTTGATGGCGGACACATAACACGGCGCAGCCCCTTCCTCCATAAACCGATCGACAAACTGCGATGCCTGAAAAGCCGCAATCCCGCCTTTATCACCGTCTTTAACCACGGTAAACAACGTATCTTTCATCTTTGTCAGATAGGTCGGATGACCGATCTCATGAATCATGTTGATATTCCAAAGCTTATCATGCAGTTCTATTGAATAAATGCCTTTACTTTCATGTTTCGTATAGGTTCCTATGGTAATTTTCATAATGGTACCTCCATTTCAATCATAGTCAACATTAATGACATAAGCAAGCGAAAAGAAATCTGTATAAAAGAAAACTGCACCGTTACCGGTGCAGTTAAGTCTTATTTCCTGTTTTTTGCTTTCAATGCCGAATGAGCCGCCGCTAAACGAGCGATCGGTACACGGAACGGAGAACATGACACATAAGAGAGACCTGCATTGTGGAAGAACTCGATCGAACTTGGATCGCCGCCATGCTCACCGCAGACACCGACCTTCAAATTCGGACGGGTTTCTCTACCCAACTTGGTAGCCATGGTCACAAGCTTACCGACACCGCGCTGATCCAAACGGGCAAACGGATCTTGTTCAAAAATCTTCTTATCATAATAATGCGTCAAGAAATTGGCAGCATCATCACGCGAGAAACCAAAAGTCATCTGCGACAAGTCATTGGTACCAAACGAGAAGAACTCAGCTTCGGTAGCAATTTCATCCGCCAACAAGGCAGCCCGCGGGATTTCGATCATTGTACCGACCAAGTATTTCAAATTGACACCGCTCTTGGCAATCAATTCATCCGCAACGCGAACGACGATATCCTTGACATACTTCAATTCCTTCAACTCACCGACCAACGGAATCATGATTTCCGGCAGTAACGACCACTCCGGATGTCTTTTACTTACGTTGATTGCAGCCTCGATAACTGCCTGCGTCTGCATTTCAGCAATTTCCGGATAAGAAACAGCCAAACGGCAGCCACGATGACCCATCATCGGATTGAATTCATGCAACGAAGAAATAACATTCTTCAACTCTGAAACTTCCAACTTCATTTCAGCTGCCAGAGCAACGATATCGGCTTCTTCGGTCGGCAAGAACTCATGCAAAGGCGGATCCAGATAACGGATCGTGACCGGACGGTCTTCCATGGCTTCATAAATGCCTTCAAAGTCTTCACGCTGCATCGGCAATAATTTCGCCAACGCTTTGCGACGCTGATCTTCGGTCTTCGATACGATCATTTCGCGCATTGCTTTGATACGATCGCCCTCAAAGAACATATGTTCGGTACGAACCAAACCAATACCCTCAGCACCGAAAGAAACCGCCTGACGGGCATCTTTTGGGGTATCCGCATTGGTACGGACTTTCAACGTACGGAACTCATCGGCCCAAGCCATCAATGTTCCAAAGTCACCGGTAATCGATGCCGGAACCGTCTTGATTGCTTCACCGTAAATCTTACCGGTCGAACCATCCAACGAGATATCATCTCCTTCATTGAACGTTCTGCCACCCAAGACAAACGACTTTTTGCTTGTAAACTTGATATCACCGCATCCGGATACACAGCAAGTACCCATACCGCGGGCAACGACTGCCGCATGCGATGTCATACCGCCGCGAGCTGTCAAGATACCTTGTGATACATGCATACCTTCAATGTCTTCCGGAGATGTTTCCAAACGAACCAAAATAACTTTCTGACCGCGGTTGGTCCACTCAACAGCATCTTCTGCCGTAAAGACGACCTTACCGGTAGCAGCACCCGGAGATGCCGGCAATGCCGAACCGACCGGAACGGCAGCCTTGATTGCGGCCGGATCGAATGTCGGATGTAACAGTGCATCCAACTGCTTCGGATCGACCTGCAAAACAGCCTGCTCTTTAGTAATCAAACCTTCTTCAACCAAATCAACCGCGATTTTCAATGCAGCGGCAGCCGTACGCTTACCGTTACGTGTCTGAAGCATAAACAGTTCGCCGCGCTCAATGGTAAATTCCATATCCTGCATATCTCTGTAATGATGTTCCAAACGGTCACAAATAGCTACGAACTCATCATACGCATGAGGCATGATGTCCTTTAATTCTTCAATGGTCTTCGGCGTACGGATACCCGCAACGACGTCTTCCCCTTGAGCATTCATCAAAAACTCACCATACAGCTTGTTTTCACCGGTCGATGGGTTACGGGTAAAGGCAACGCCTGTACCGCAATCCTCACCCATGTTACCGAAAACCATCATCTGAACGTTGACAGCCGTTCCCCAATTGGAAGGAATGTCATTCATACGACGATAGTAAATGGCACGCGGGTTGTTCCACGAACGGAACACAGCGGTAACCGATTCAATCAGCTGAGCACGCGGATCTGAAGGGAATTCAAAACCTTTATGCTCAAGGAAATACGCTTTGAAGCGCTTAACCATTTCTCTTAAGTCATCCGCAGAAAATTCCGTATCGAGCTTAACGCCCTTCTCTTCTTTCATCTCATCGATAATGTGTTCGAAATTGTGTTTTGGCAGATCCATAACGACATCCGAGAACATTTGGATGAATCGGCGATAAGAATCAAATGCAAAACGAGCGTTGTTGGTCAAAGTCGCAAAGCCTTCAACGACCACATCGTTTAACCCAAGATTCAAAATCGTATCCATCATCCCCGGCATCGACGCACGGGAACCGGAACGAACCGAAACCAACAGCGGATTGGTCGGATCACCGAATTTCTTACCCGAAATTTCTTCGAGTTTTGACAAGTAAGCAAAGATTTCATCTACGATTTCCGGTGCAATTTGTTCTTTATCATCATAGTAACGGGTACAAGCTTCCGTTGTAACCACAAACCCATGAGGGACAGGCATGCCTAAATTGGTCATATCGGCCAAGTTAGCACCCTTTCCACCCAAGAGTTCACGCATTTTACCGTTACCTTCCGAGAATAAATACACATATTTGTGACTCATAATTTCCTCCTTAGGCAAAAAGCCAAACTTTCATACGCACAATATTATACTAAAATTCCCCTTGATTTACTACTGTAAACCACGCAAATCAACCCAATTCCGATAAACGCGCCTCGACAATTTCCAACTGACGGCGATATTCGGCCAACTTTGCCTTTTCACCCTCAACTTTCACCGCAGGAGCCTTATTTACAAAATTCGGATTGGACAACATACCCTCACCACGCTCGATTTCACTGATCAGACGCTTCTTCTCACTGCTCAGCTTTTCAACTTCCGCAGCCTTATCAACCAACCCCTCACTCGAAAGAACAAGGGATGCCCCTAACACCGGCAGCACCATCGAATCTCCATCGATGGAATCGACAAGCGACAGATTTACCATCTTCTTAATCACTGAAGCCATGGCTTGATCAACTTCAACAATCTTCTCATCAACGATGATTTGCCCTTTCAGTTCGACCGCATACTTAATGCTCTTACTCAGCCTTAACTCACGAACGGTCGAAATGATGCTGATCAGCTGATCGATCTGAGCCAGATCCACCTTCTCAACATCAAAGGCTGTCGGCCACGCACTGATACAACAAGCCTCATTACTGAGCTGAGCATAAATTTCCTCAGTAACAAAGGGCATAAACGGATGTAACAGCTTAATGATGGCCTTTAAGGTCACATACAGCGTAGAAACCGTTGCTTTACGGATATTTTCCTCCTCACTGTTTAATCCCGGCTTACTCAACTCGATATACCACGAACAGAAATCATCCCAGACAAAGGCTGTCAGTTCATTGCCAACCAACCCAAACTCATACTTCTCCATATTGGCAGAGACATGTTCGATGACATCATTGAGCTTACCCAAAATCCACTGATCGATGATGCCGACGTGACTCAAATCAACCGTTGACTCATCAAAATCTTCCGGGAGATTCATCAAAACAAAGCGCGATGCATTCCAGAACTTATTGATAAAATTCCAGGCCGCCTCCACTTTTTCCTCAATGTAACGCAAATCCTGCCCCGGAGCGGAATTTGTGGTCAAGAAGAATCGTAAGGCATCGGTACCGTATTTCTCAATCACATCCATCGGATCAACGCCGTTGCCCAATGACTTACTCATCTTGCGACCTTGAGCATCCCGAACCAGACCGTGAATCAACACATGCCGAAACGGTACATCGTTGGTAAAATAACGCGCCTGAAACGCCATACGAGCCACCCAGAAGAAAATGATGTCATACCCAGTAATCAGTACATCATTGGGATAATAGCGCTTGAAATCATCGGTTTCCTCCGGCCAGCCCAACGTTGAGAAAGGCCAAAGAGCAGATGAAAACCAGGTATCCAGGACATCTTCATCCTGACGCCAGTTTTCAATATCTGCCGGGGCTTCCATGCCGACATAAATCTCATCGGTTTCTTTATGAAACCATGCCGGAATGCGGTGTCCCCACCACAGCTGCCGCGAAATACACCAATCCTCAATGTTTTCCAACCAGGAAGTAAAGGTTTTATCAAAGCGAGACGGAAAGAACTGAATCTTCTTCTCTTCATCCAACTGATGATCCAAAACATCCTGAGCCAACGGCTTCATCTTAACAAACCACTGCTTCGACAAATAAGGTTCAACGATCACATCGGTACGCTCCGAATGACCGACCATATGGACATGTTTCTCGATTTTAACAACGGTTCCCTCTTTTTGCATGCGCTCAACCAAACGTTTGCGACATTCAAAACGGTCCAACCCCTCAAATTCCCCAGCCAATTCATTCATTGAACCATCCGGATGGATACACATCGGACGCTCAAGACCGTGCTTTTCACCCAAAATAAAATCATTGGGATCATGGGCTGGAGTACACTTCATCGCGCCGGTACCAAATTCACGATCGATATATTCATCCGCAAAAATCGGCATTTCAATATGCGAAGCCGGATTGATGACAGTTTTGCCGATCAAATGAACAAAACGTTTGTCTTCCGGATGTACAAATACGCAGACATCCCCAAACATCGTTTCCGGTCGGGTCGTAGCCACATGCAAAACCTCATCGCTATCAACAACCTTAAAAGCAAACGTATAAAATGCGCCTTCGATTTCCTTATGGATGACCTCAATGTTGGATAGTGCGGTCTTTGCCTGGGGATCCCAGTTAATGATCCGCTCGCCCTGAAAAATGAGTCCGTCATGATACAGATCAACGAAAACTTTCTTAACTGCCATGGACAATCCTTCATCCAACGTAAAACGCTCGCGTGTATAGTCCAGAGATAATCCCATTTTCGCCCATTGTTCACGGATGATTTTGGCATACTCCTCTTTCCACTCCCACGCTTTTTCCAGAAATTTCTCACGGCCCAAATCATAGCGTGATATTCCGTCTTCTCGCAAGCGCTGCTCGACCTTGGCTTGAGTGGCGATCCCGGCATGATCCATTCCGGACAACCACAACATGTCAAAACCCTGCATCCGTTTAAAACGTGCCGTGATATCTTGAAGCGTCGTATCCCAGGCATGACCCAAGTGCAGCTTTCCGGTGACGTTGGGCGGTGGGATCACGATGCAAAACGGTTTCTTGCTTAAATCTCCTGCGGTATAATAACCGGCATCGACC
>JANJWY010000005.1 GCA_024709285.1 Erysipelotrichaceae bacterium | reverse complement strand
TTTCTTTTACCGAGATAGTCAGTTTACCTCCTTGGGTTCTCTTCGATAATCCGTGTTCAAAAGCATTCTCAACCAAAGGTTGTAACGTGAATTTCGGAATCAGAACATTGGAAATCGACTCATCCAAAATGAGTTCAACTTGTATGCGATCTTGAAAGCGCAGTTTTTGGATATATAAATAGTTTTCGGTGTGTCTGATTTCATCATTGATGGATACCAAATCACTTCCGCCGCTGATATTGTATCTGAACATATCGGCCATCGTATTGGCAATGCTGTATATTTCATTTACATTGTGCGCCAGCGCGATACCTCCCATCATTTGAAGCGTGTTATACAGAAAGTGCGGATTTATCTGCGCCTGCAATGCCTTTAACTGTGCATTTTTAAGTTCGATCTCACTTTTATACTCTTGATCGATCAGATTGCGAATCCGGGTCATCAACAGGTTATACCCATTTTCCAGCAAACCGATTTCATTATCCTCACCTACTTCTCGAATCTTGAACTCATCAATATCCACATTTTTCATGGTATTTGCCAAAGATATGATTGGTTCTGTCAGTCTTGAGGAAAACAGATATGAAAGATAAATGGCTAGGACCATAAAGGAAAGTGAGAAAACCAAGCCAATCGAGAACAGTCTGAGTGTACTGTTGTTTATGACACTCAGCGGAACTACCTTAACGATTCTAAGAAGTCCGTCTCGAATCGACGTTGAGAAAACCAATGAGTTATCAATCGTCTGATATTCTTTTCCGAAAATGATCTTCGAATAATCTTTGGGTTCGTTATCGATATTCCCAGCTTTTAGCAATGCGCGATTGTCTTGATCCAATACAAACACAGCGCTGTCCTGATCGATTTGCAGAATATTGAACAACTGAGATGAAACAGCTTCTTTCAATCGTATCGATATATAGCCCACCGTTACGCGATCCTCAAATCGTTTGATCGGTCGACGCACGATGACCCGATTGTTGCTGCTTTCAAAGTACATGCTCACTTGCTCCCATGGCAATGGTGTTTGTGAAGATGCATCAGGTATGGCAATCGAATTTCGGATGGAGAAGCTCTTACCGCTTTGACTGGCGGTAATAGTTAAATCATCAATGAAAAGTGAGTTAGAATAGTAAAAAACATTAAGTAAATCGCGGGTGTACGTGTAGGATTCCAATTGTGCCTGCAATGATTCACTTGCCGTCAATTCAAGATTTTCAATCAGATCAGGATAAATCTGAATGTTGTTGAACAATGAATCCGCACGCAAATAAATATCATTGATCAGTTGATTCGCCCACTGCATCTGATATTGATTGGAATCAACGATTTCATTACGCAACGTGTTTTGAAGCGTATATGTCGTATATGCCATGACGGCCAATGTCGGTACGATAGTAAAAACACTGGTAAGTAAGGCAAATTTGATCCGAATGCTTGTATTTTTTTTCATTATTTCACCCGCTTTTAATACTATCAACTCTTGATGGCATTATACCATGACAAAAAGTTTAACATGTATTGAAAGTAGTTATCTGATTAAACTTTCTCGCCGTGTTGACATCTCTTTAACGATGGAATACGATAGATGTGCTTAAATATGTAGAAAGGGATGCCCTTATGACCTTAAATCAGCTGTTACGAAAAAATAAGAAACAGTTAACCTTATACTTAATCGGCGCATTTATGACCACTATCAGCGGTTTGTTTTTTACCTTCGCACTCTCCAACGCTTTCGGCATCATTGAAGAAGCCGATACCGCCGGAATCCTGCGACGCATCGCCTTGATACTGCTGTTTGCCTTCACGCCGATCTTCACCCAGATGTTATCCCGATTTTTACGCATCGGCTTTATGCGTGACATCCTGATTCAAGTGCGCACGCTGGCATACGAAAAAATCATGACACATTCGTATGAAAGTTTTAAAAAGAATCCCAAAGAGCACTATATGTCCATGTTGGTGTCGGATATCAACTTATTTGAAAAGGATTTCTTCTTATCCTTTCTGAATATCATCTACAGTTTCGGCAGTTTTATTTTAGGAATCATCGTCCTGCTGATCATATCCCCCCTCATTGCTTTAGCCACACTGATCGTCTCCATTCTTCTGTTCACCGTAACCAAACTGTTTGAACCGATTGCGAGAAAAACCAAAGAACAAACCCAGCAGGCCAATGCGGATTACAACGTACAACTGACCAATATTTTAAATGGCATGGAAGTCATTAAGCTGTATCATGTGGAAGAGAATTTCAAACGACCGTTTGAAAGCATTGTCATCACATTGGAAAATATCAAGAAACGGGCCTTTCGGATCGATGAAATCCAATCCAATCTCAATCACTGGATTGCCGGGACTTTCCAAATGCTCGTCTATATTTATGCGACGTATCTGTATATTCAAGACGGGATCACATTGACCTCACTGATATTGTTATTCAACCTCATCGGACAGTTGGTTTGGAGCATGATCAGCGGATTCAACTTTATCAACCGCTTCAAAACTTCCATCGATATTTATGATCGGATCACAAAAACCCAATCCAATCCCAAAGCCATTCAACAGTTAACCTTTAATAAGGCTCTTCAGGTCAACAATCTTTCCTTTGCTTATACGGAAAAAAAGATACTGGAAGATTTGAATTTCACGATCAAACCGAAGGACAAGGTACTGATCGTCGGTCCTTCCGGAGCCGGAAAGACTACACTGCTTAACTGCCTTGCCCAAAATCTGTCGAGTTATCAGGGTGAAATCGTTGTTGATGGCCATGAACTCAGAACGATTCAAACGGAGAGTTTCTTGAAGACTTGCGGTTACATCCGCCAACAACACTTTTTGTTCAATGATTCCATCAAGAACAATGTCATTTTAGCCTCTGCTTTTAATAAGGAAAAGTTCGATCAAGTCATGAAAGATGTTGATTTATACGACTGGATCGAAACATTGAGTGCGAAAGAAGATCACATTCTTGAGCAAGACGGACTGAACATTTCCGGTGGTCAGCGCCAGCGATTGAGCATTGCCCGCGAGTTGTATCATGACAGAGAAGTACTGTTTGTGGATGAACCTTCCGCAAGTCTGGATGATATGACTGCACAGCACATCTACGATACACTGCTAAACCTAGACAAAACGTTGATCGTCGTTTCTCATCGCCATTTGGATTATTTGTCCAAGCACTTTAACACGAAAATCGAACTGAAAGCATTGGGGGCATCCACATGAGAAAAATGAAACTGGGACATATCCCCTGGCTGATCATCAATGCCATTCACACGGTTTTTATGGTCAGTTTGTCGGGTTGGAATATTTATCTGCTAAAAGTCATCACGGATTACGGACTGAATCGGCAGATGGATGAAGTATTGAAAACTGCTCAGCTGATGCTGATTATCATGGTGGGGTCACTGATTCTTGATTCTATCGGAACATTTTTGAAATCAAAGTATCTTGAGGCCAGTCTGAAGAAGCTGAAAAATCACTATATCCACCGGCTGATGGAACAAGACATCACTCAGCTGCAGAAAGATCAATGCAACATCTACCGTTCGAATTTGACCAATGATTTCGATCGGTTCGAAGAAAAATTCTTGCTTAACATTTTAGAAATGATCCATATGTCCTCCCGGTTTTTAATGGCTGTCGTCATCGTAGCTACGGTCAGTATCTACCTGGTCGCCGTTGCCTTTGTGTTGCTGGTTGTCTTTATGTTTATTACCAGTAAAACCAACACCCCGGTTCAAAAGTCCGAAGCTAAGAAATCGAAATCGTTACAGGTGTACACGGACTTTGTCAATGAAACGCTGAATGGCTTTGAAATCATCAAACAACACCAACTGGAAAACTTGCGTCACAAGCTGTTTATCGAAAAGGCTACGCAAGTTCAGAAAGATAATTACATCGTCGACAAGCAATCCACCAAAGTAGACGGGCTCAATAACTTCATTCAAACCACGATCATCTTTACGATGATCATTTCCGGGATATTGTTTGCTCGGAGTGCCGAAGCCTCGTTAGGCTCGCTGATCATGGTAGCAACCAGCTTTGGCAATGTCATGTGGCCATTACAGCGCTTTACTCCGGTCATCACGCAGATGAAAGGGATCCTGAAAGTCTTGGATGAATTTGATAAAAATCTGAGTCGTCCGATCATAGACCGCCACACCCACGTCGATCGCTTTGACACTTTGACTTTCAATCATTGCGACTTAGGATATGAAGATGATCCAAATCCCATACTTGAAAAAGTCAGTATGTCTGTACAGCGCAAGGAAAAGATTTTGATCGTCGGTCACAGCGGTGCCGGGAAGTCGACCGTGCTTAAAACCATCCGTCAGTCCATCGTTCCTAAAAACGGCATCGTGAAGCTGGATGGCATCGATATCTTCGATATTGTTCCAATCGATTATTACTCACTGTTCACCACGGTCGATCAGATCGGATTT
>JANJWY010000058.1 GCA_024709285.1 Erysipelotrichaceae bacterium | reverse complement strand
CGATACGGGAATACCTAAAATCGGTGCAAGGGCTTGTGCCGTAGCTTCTTTATCAACGACATACCGCGGACTCTTGCCAACCATTCTTTCCGGATCCAGATATGCAATCAGTGTATACGAAATAACGTCATGGACGATGACGTTACCGTTAATATCAAGAATGTTTCCGCGCTGTGCCAACAGTGATTTGGTGGCTAAGTGAATGTTCGCAGATTCGGCTTTAATGTCCTTGGCTGAATGAATATGATAACCCAGAATGGAGACAACAAACACATTGGTCGAAATGACCAAGAATATAAGCACAAAGAAAACGGACAGCCCTAAAAGCATCCGATTGCTGCGAGCGGTCCTATTCACCATCTTTGATGCTGATGACATTTCCTTGTACTAAGGTCAAGCCTTCTTCTTTAGCAAATGCAATGATCCGGTCATAATTGCTCAACTGAGCAATTTCAACTTCCAATGCTTCATTTTCAGCACTCAGTCGATTGACCTGCGCAATGGTGTTTTGCGTTTTTAATGACAATGTTGTCTGATATGAACGCAAAAACAGATTGGACATAACAAATGAGATGATCGCAAAGAGAAAAACAGCCATCGATATTTTAAAATAGTTGATTCTTCTGATTTTTCTGACTTTTTTGATCGTTGCCATAATTATCCCCTTTTGCGTTCGATGACTCTGAGCTTAGCCGAGTGGCTGCGCGGATTTTCAATCAGTTCTTCTTCACTGGGTGTCAGTGGTTTTTTTATGATTAATTGATATTGAACATCAATGATTTGTTGAGGGAGCCGCCGATTGGTTTTCGGCGGCGTGCTGAGCTGCTTAAATATTTCTTTTACAATTCTGTCTTCCAGGGAGTGGAATGTGATGACACATCCGCGACATCCAACTTTCAATAAAGCGCAAGCGTCACTGACCGCTTTTTCCACACTGGCCAATTCCTGATTGACCTCAATGCGGATCGCCTGAAACGTTTGTTTGGCGGGATGGCCCTTTTGATGAAGAATTCTGGAGGGTAGAGCAGATTTGATGATCTCAACCAATTGGCCGGTGGTTGTAATGGGAGCCAACAGCCGGGCGGCGACGATCTTTTTGGCTATAGGATAAGCGAAAGGTTCTTCCCCATAGTCCCGTAATACGTTGGTTAACTGGTTCAATGGGTATTCATTGACCAGGTGGTAGGCACTGAAGGTCTGACTTTGATCCATCCGCATGTCCAAATTGGAATCATAGCGGTAGGAGAAGCCCCGGGAAGGATCGTCAAACTGCGGAGATGAGACCCCTAAGTCAAAGACGAATCCATCCAACTGTGAAATATTCTGTTTTTCACAATGCTCTTTGAGCGTTGCGTAATTATCATTGATAAATATCAGTTTGTCTAAATACGGTGTCAGTCTTTTTTTAGCTTCTTCGATCGCAACGATATCCAAATCGAAGACAATGACTTTTCCAGTGGTCAGCTGTTTCACGATGGCTTCAGTATGACCGCCTCGTCCGCAGGTAGCATCGAGATAAATCCCCTCTTCTTTGACATTGAGATAATCGATGGTTTCCTTAAGCAATACGCTTACATGACTCATACCAGAAATCCGGTCATGCTTTCCGCATTTTCTTCAAACGAGCTTTCTGCCAAAGACATGTATTCATTCCAACGGTTTTTCGCCCAAATCTGGAAATGATTGCCCAAACCGGTAACGACACACTCTTTTTCGATGCCGACCTCAGAAATAAGCCGTGCCGGTAAATTGATTCTTCCCTGTGTATCGATTTCGCATTCAGCGGCTTTGGCCAAAACCATCGCTACGTACATGCGGGTCTCTTTTTTGGTTTGAGGAAGCTTGAGCAGTTCCTCATAACGGATCTGCCATTGCTCATTGGTATACACGGTCAGACATCCGTCCAGACCGCGGGTAACGATGACCGACATGTTTAACTGATCCCGGTATTTCGCCGGAATGATGATGCGGCCCTTTGCGTCGATATTATGCAAAAATTCGCCCATGAACATGGCAATCACCCCACTTTCTCCCACTGTCTGACACTTTGTACCACCATTATATCTAAATGACCTTAAAATGTATAGTTATATTGCAATTTTCACATAAAAAAATCACCATCTCTGGTGATTAACTGCACACAATTCAACGTTTCTTGTACTTAAACTGTGATTTCGATGCGGTTGCCATCCGGATCGATGACGACGCTTCCATAATACCCGTCCCCCGTTGTTCGAGGGTTGGAAATAATCCGGTATCCGTCACTTCTCAACTGTTCAGTCAATGCGTCGACAGCCTCCTCATTCTCTACTTTAAAAGACAAACGAGCGAATCCGATATGTTCATCTTCGATTCTGCTTAAACGAGCCTGGACAGTTGGTTTAAACATCAACTCTATCCTTACATCGTTGTCAAATATAAGAAAATATGACTGAAATCCCGTACTGGGATTGACATACTTCGCATTGGACGTCGCATTAAAATAACTGATATAGAATTCACGGGTCACTTCGATTTCTGTGCACCAAAGGGCAACATGTTGGATTTTCATAAAAGTCCTCCTGTTACCCCTATCTTACACCTATTCGCTTTATAAAGCAAAAACCTCTTGCGAGGTTATTTTTGTAAGGCAATGAGCAGTTCCCGAATCAGCTTACAAGCCAAGGCTATCGAAGCTCCGGAAGGATCAAGCATCGGATTGAGTTCGTTGACATCAACTCCGACAATGTTCAGGCTTGCAACTTTCATCAAAGCGCTGCGCAACGTCTCAAAAGACAGTCCGCCCGCTTCCGGTGTACCGGTCCCCGGCAGTTGCGATGGATCGAGAACATCGAGATCGACAGTCAGATACACTGGTTTTCCCGCAAGGTCAGTCACGGCTGAATCAATCGTATGGGCTGTGAATTTCTCTTGAATCAAGTGATGCTTTGCAAACTCAAATTCAGCTTTTTCTCCGGAACGGATTCCGAACTGATAGATTTTTTTATCACCGATCAAATCATGGCAGCGACGGATGACGGTGGCATGTGACAGTTTTTCACCCATATAGTCATCTCTTAAGTCGGTGTGCGCATCGAAATGAACGATATGCACCTCCGGATATTTCTTAAAGACGGCACGGAAGATTCCCAAAGTGACCAAATGTTCACCACCGATCAGAAACGGCAGTTTACCGGCAGAGAGAATCTCCTCACTTGCTTCTTCGATTACATCCAACGCTCTAGAAGCATTGCCAAAGGGTAAATCCAAATCCCCGGCATCACAAACCGATAAAGTGTCCAATTCTTTGTCTTGATAAGGCGAATAAATTTCCAGTCCAAAAGACTCTTTACGGATGACCGAGGAAGCAAACCGGGTTCCCGGACGATACGAAGTCGTTGAGTCAAACGGTGCACCGATCACAACGATTTCGGCTTCATCAAAATCAGCTTCACAGCCGATAAAAGTAGAAACGTTTTTATTCAGTTGCATGAGAGAGCAACTCCTGTACATATGTAGGAAGCGCAAAGCATCCGATGTGCAAATCAAGATTGTAATACTTCGTGGTTAAGTTGAGCGCGGTCCAAGCTTCACCCTTTAAGTCCTTGATCGGATCGATCGTCTTAGAGGCATAGCCAAAGAGCCAGTGACCGGAGGGGTACGTCGGGATATGAGCCTGATAAACCCGGGTGATCGGAAATAGTTCCTTGATGCGCATATGCGCACGTTTCATCGAGTGCTGATAGGTATCATAGTACGGATTTTCGTGCTGATTGACCAAAATTCCGTTATCTTTTAAAGCATGGTAGCAGTTGCCGTAAAATTCACGGGTAAACAAACCTTCTCCCGGGCCGAAAGGATCGGTGGAATCAACAATGATCAAATCATATTCATTTACACGGGAACGGACAAACTTCAACCCGTCCTCATAGAAAATATGAACACGCGGATCATGAAGGCTGACGGTGGTTGTCGGGAAGAATTCCAGACAGACATCGACGACCAGCTTGTCGATTTCGACCATATCGATATGCTCGATACCCGGATAACGGCAGAGTTCGCGAACGGTTCCGCCATCTCCGGCGCCGATGACCAACACCCGTTTGATATCCGGATTGGTTGCCATCGGTACATGGACGATCATATCGTGATAGATGAATTCATCTTTTTCCGTTACCATCATCAGTCCGTCAAGGGTGAAAAACTTGCCAAACTCTTTGGAATGAAAAACATCAATGCGCTGAAATTCGCTTTGACCCTGATAAAGCTGCTGATCGACTAAAATTGAGAAGCGGACATTGTCCGTATGTTGTTCGGTATACCATAGTTCCATGATTCAATCCTCCAATACATCGATGGTCGCAATGCTTGTATCCTTTGGGCCGGTAATAAAGCTGCCCTTGGATTTGGCATAGTGGATCATTTCGACGATTTCTTTCGTTATTAATTCGCCCGGAGCACATATGGGAATGCCCGGGGGGTAAGCCATGACAGATTCTGCGCTCACTTTGCCGATGGCTTCATCCAGTGATACTGTGATGCTTGGCGTATAAAAGGCTTCGCGCGGTGTTTTGACAACCAGAGGCTGTATATATTCTTGTGTCAGCATGCCTGCGGGGTCTTTGGCATACTTGCGTTTGATATCGGTCAGAGCTCCTAACAGACGCTCAACCTTCAAAGCGGTATCTCCCACGGAGATAATGGCCAAAATATTTCCCAAATCACCGAATTCGATTTGAATGTCATATTCATCTCTTAATATATCGGCAATCTCGATACCGGTCAGACCGATGTCCCTGGTAAAAATCGAGAACTTGGTCGGATCAACGTTGAAAATCGTATCGCCATTGATCAGTTCTTCATCAAAAGGTATATATCCTTTAACTTTACGGATTTCTTCGCGGGCATAGCGGGTCAGATCGGATACTTTCTTAAATACGACCTTCCCTTCCAAAGCCAGATGTTTTCGGGCAATGTCTAAGGATGCCAACAGCAAATAAGATCCGCTGGTCGTGTGGGTCAGATTGAGTATTGAACGGACATAACTTGTTGAAGCAGCATCTTTAATGAGCAGAAATGAACTCTGCGTCAGAGATCCGCCGGTTTTGTGCATGCTTACCGCCGCCATATCGGCACCGGCAGCCATCGCACTGATCGGCAAATCATCACCAAAGTAAAAATGCGTGCCATGGGCTTCATCGACTAACACTTTTACACCATGTCGATGCGCAATTTCAACGATACCCTTAAGATCGCCACAAATGACATAATACGTCGGATTGTTGACGAATACGGCTTTGACATCCGGATTGGCCAAAATGGCCTCTTCGATATCGGACTTTGACATTCCCAGACCGATACCCAGTTTTTCATCAATGCCGGGATTGACATAAATCGGAATCGCTCCGGTCAGTATGAGTGCATTGATTGCCGAGCGGTGGACATTTCGGGGCAAGATGATTTTATCGCCTTGTTTACAGGCAGACATCACCATCGTCTGTACGGCCGCCGTCGTTCCTCCGACAATAAAAAATGCGTGACCGGCTCCGAAAGCTTCGGTTGCGATTTCCTCGGCTTCCAGAATCACTCCGGTCGGTGAGCATAAATAGTCCAATGGTTTACGTGAGTTTAAATCATATTGAATGGCTTTGTCACCCAAAAAGTCTCGAAGCAGCGGATTTCCTTTGCCTTGTTTATGACCGGGAACATCAAAAGAAACGATGCGCTGATTGACCTGATCGCTCAATGCCTCGACGATCAGTGTGCGATTCTGATCGCGTTTAGTCATTGACAGAATCCTCATAAATATTCGAACCGCTGAAAATTTCAATCATTTCCTTATACAGTGCATTGGTAATTTCACGGCGTACCACCGGTTTCAACTCATCCTTGTCCGTGTTGTACAAATAGTTTTGAAGTTCGATATTGTTCACCATCATTTTGGTATGGAAAATATTGGATTGATACACATTGATATCCACGGCATCGTAGTTTTTCAATGTTTCTTTATTGATATATTGTTGAATGGAAGTTATTTTATGATCGATGAAATGTTTTTTGCGATCAATGTCACGGGTAAATCCGCGGACACGGTAATCAATGGTAATGATGTCTGAATCAAAACAGCTGATCAGATAATCTAGGGCGTTCAGTGGTGAAATCGTTCCGCACGTCGAAACATCGATATCTACCCGGAAGGTCGAAATCGCATGATCGGGATGGTATTCGGGGTATGAGTGGACAGTCACATGACTTTTATCCAAATGAGCGACCACCGTCTGACTTTCATTAAAAACGCCCATCCCTAAGTTACACGTTGGATCGACGAAATTTTCTTCGATGGGATCTTCGGATATCAGTACGGTCACGCTTGCACCCTGCGGATCATAATCTTGTTTGGCAATATTCAAAACGTGAGCACCGATAATATCGGTGACATCACATAAGATTTTGGTCAGACGCTCGGCATTGTATTGCTCATCAATATATGCCAGATAATTCTTTCGCTCTTTCTCGCTTTTGGCGAAGTTAACATCATAGATATTGAAGCTCAGTGTTTTGGTCAGGTTATTGAAACCGTACAAAGCAATTTTGCCATTGTTCATCATAAGCCCTCCTGTTTAATAAAACAAAACATATTATACAGTATTACTAAATAAATGCAATAAATTCAATAAAAAAAACCGCCTTATTTTCAGCGGTTTTCATCAAGTAATCCGGATATTATGCCACCGATCCGCTTCGACCAGTCACTCTCATGATGAATGCCATCCGTTATTTCACGATATTCAAACCTGGATAAGCCCTTCTTAGCCCAAACAGAAGCAATCTTGCGGTTAGTTTGAATATAGGACCGGCTTTCATCTTCGTTTTTTGATTCGTTCAGTCCGACATCCATATACACACAGTTTCCCAAAACCTCCGATGACTCTATCAGTTCAGCCATTTCTTGAGGTGCAAACCACAACGCATTGGAAAGACAGGCAATCTTGGTAAACATGCGGGGATATCGGCACATCGCCGCCATCGAAATCAGCCCACCCATGCTTGAACCTGCCATCAGGAATTCTTCATTAACCGAATATCCCGACTTGATCCAGACGATCAGATCATTTACGATCCAATCAATATATTCATTCCCTTTACCTCCGGCCGGCCGGGTAAGCCAGTCTCGCAAGCCGACAATATTCTTATTGTAAAACGGACTGTACTCATCCAAACGATTCAGACCATCTGCGCAACTGACACCAACGACCATGATTTTGAGATCATGCTTTTCGATGGCTTCACGCAGTTTCCAGCTAACACCGAAAGAAGCGCGGTCATCATCAAATAAATTCTGACCGTCATGCATGATCAGACATGGCAAGGCAGAATTGATATGTTTAGGCCGATATACAAAGACAGCAGCATCTCTTTCGGAAAAATTCAGTTTCAAAGAGTATTGCTCGAACACATAATCCATTACTCGTTAGCTCCTTTGGACTTCGATAATTTATATTGCTGATACAGCGGAGCATAATCGCTTTTGATACGATTCCAAACGATCAGACACTCATCCGATAATTTCTTTTTGGCATTTTTAAAGTATTCCGTCGCCAGATCAGCACTGAATAAAGCAGCTTCTCCTTGTTTTAAATCGCAGTAAAGCGCAGCTAATGCAGTCTCGACATATGGGTTAACAGACAGTTCCGGATATTTATCACGCATTTGCAAAATCAGGTCGATTCCTTCACCGTAACGTTTCATCTCACGGAAAATATCAACGTTTTTGACGACGACCATCGGCAAAGCTGAGATATCCTTTTGCACAACAGCCATACGCAAGGCTTCCTGAGCAAAGTCAAATGCCTTTTGAATCATTCCGTTATTGATAAAATAGACAGCCTGATCCAACAGATTCTTGACCGACTCCTCTTTTTCCAACAGTGATTTCGAAAACTCTGAATCTAGTTCGACAGCCAGTTTCAACGGTTGTTTCTCACCGATTTCGCTGTACCAGTCTTGCTTGATTTTAATGTAACGCTTCCCTTTGTACTCAAACTTCTCCATTTTCATCCTCCGTATTCAAACTAACAAAAAAAGCTTTCGCTGAGTGGATAACTGTTATTTCAATTTTTTGAAAATAACGCAAATAAAAATATCTCTACTCATATTATAGAATAGAAATATTTTTAATCAATACCCTTTTTTCAGTTGTAACTTTGAGCTTCTTCTTCTTTATTCAGAAATCGCAAGGCTCCCATGGCTAGAGCCGCAAGTTCATCCTCTCCGGGATAAACTTTGACTCCGGCAATCCATTCGACACGCTCACTCAGTGATTTGCATATATACTCATTGTATGCCAAGCCGCCGGTCAGCAAGATCTGATCGACTTTACCTTCAAGCACCGTAGCCATCGCTCCGATTTCTTTAGCCATCTGATAAATCATTGCATCGATCACCCGCTTGGCCTCATCATCCTGCTGTGCCTGCAACATGATTTGCTGAACATTGTTCGATCCAAGATAGGAAACCAGTCCGCCACCGCCGACCAACAGTTTACGCACCTGTTGTGTATCCCCTCGAAATTCTTCGACAAGATCAAGTACGGCAAAACAGCTCAATCCGCCGCTGCGCTCCGGTGAGAAAGGTCCTTCACCATCAAGGGCGTTATTAACATCAATGACCTGACCTTTGCGGTGAGCACCCACAGAAATCCCGCCACCCATATGACAAACGATCAGATTCAGTTTCAAAACATCCTCACCGATATCCTTCGCATACTGGCGGGCAATCTGCTTTTGGTTCAAGGCATGAAACACACTGCGACGGTGAACGGTCTTAAGACCCGAATAGCGGGCAAGCACGCACAAATCATCCGTAACCGGAGCATCCACGAAAATGACCGGCTTATTGTACTTCTCACCCCAGTAATAACCGATGCAGTTTCCGACATTGGTCACATGGTTTCCATATTTCTCCGCCAGGATATCATCGATGACTTCTTTCGATACCCAATACGTGCCTCCCGGCAATGGTTTGACCACACCGCCACGCACGCAAATGCAATCCAACGATTCAAATGCGATATTCTCCTCGCGCATCCATTTCTCAACGGCTTCGCGCCGGAAATCCTGCTGATCGAGCACCTTATGAAAGGAGCTGATTTCTGAAGAAGTGTGGCGGATCGTCGTAGATTTCACCATGACCTCATTTTCAAATATCGCCGCTTTCGATGATGTCGATCCAAGATTCATTACTAGTATTTTAAACATATGCATCCTCCCTGCTTATATCCTTATTTTACAACAAAAAGGATGGTTATTGCCATCCCAGTTGTTGATTAAGATATTCTTGAAGATATTTACAATAATCTTTATCCATGCCATCGACATCTTTTAACGGATTATCGATGCCCAGCTTCTCATATTTGACATTACCTAAGGTATGATAAGGCAACAGTTCGACTTTTTCGATGTGTCTTAGCCCTTTGATTTTATCGGCAAGTTTGTCCATGTGTTCAAGGGTGTCATTTTCCCCTGGGACGATGACATAGCGGATCCACAGTTTTACACCCTTCTGTTGAGCGATTTCCAGAAACAACGGTGACGATGATTCCCTTATTCTTGTCATCCGTTCAAACGAAGTTGCATCGACGCCTTTGAAGTCCAGTAAAATTAAGTCGGTGTGATCTAGGATCTCATCAAAGTATTTCGGATTTCCGACGCCGGCCGTATCCAAGGTGACATGAATGCCACCCGCTTTACACAGTTTCATTACTTCAAGCAAGAACTGCGATTGAAACAGCGGTTCTCCACCACAAAAGGTAACTCCGCCTTTTTCTTTATAGTAAGGTTTAAATCTTTTGATTCTCTCAAAAAGTTCTGAAGGTGTGGTGGACACACCGTTGGTGGGTTCCCACATATCCGGATTATGACAGTACAGACATCGCAACGTACAGCCGGACAAAAAGACGACCGTGCGGATGCCGGGACCATCCGCCGTTGCGAATGATTCGATTTTGGAAATATACCCTTTAAATTGACTCATGGAAGGTCCGGGCGATGACTTCGCGCTTCTGCGCATCGGTCAGCCGGGCAAAGTGAACCGCGTATCCCGAAACACGGATCGTCAGATGCGGATATTTATCCGGATGTTCCATCGCATCAATCAGTTTTGCACGATCGAGCACGTTGACATTGAGATGGTGGGCGTTTTGACCGAAATAACCATCCAACACACTGACCGTATTATCAATCTGCTCTTCACGTTCTTTACCCAATGCGGCCGGAATAATGGAGAACGTATTGGAAATGCCATCCATGCAATCATCATAGGGCAGTTTTGCGACGGAGTTCAGTGATGCCAGCGCTCCAGAAACATCACGGCCATGCATCGGATTGGCTCCGGGAGCAAAGGCTTCACCTTTTAACCGACCATCCGGAGTCGATCCGGTCTTTTTACCGTAAACGACGTTGGAAGTGATAGTCAGAACCGATAAGGTATGCTGAGCATTGCGGATCAGCGGATGACGTTTTAAATAACTACTGAAACGGCTTAAAATATCGACAGCGATGGCATCTACGCGGTCATCATCATTGCCAAAGCAAGGGAATTCGCCTTCGATGTCAAATCCGGTCGTAATCCCCTGTTCATTACGAATCGGTTTTACTTTTGCATATTTGATGGCACTGAGTGAATCTGCTACGACCGACAATCCCGCAACCCCAAAGGCCATCAGACGTGTAACGACCGTATCATGCAAGGCCATCAGGCTTTTTTCATACGCATATTTATCGTGCATATAGTGAATGACGTTCATCGTATCGACATACAATTTTGCAGTTCTTTGCATGATGGAATCAAATGATGCGAACACTTTGTCATAATCCAATACTGCGTCGTTTATGATTTCCACATCATCAAACATTTGTTTTGATGTGATTTCATCAACGCCGCCGTTGATGGATAACAAAAGGGCTTTTGCCAGGTTGGTACGTGCACCAAAGTATTGCATTTGTTTTCCGATGCCCATCGCCGAAACACAGCACGCAATGCCATAGTCCTGACTGAACAGCGGGCGCATGATATCATCGTTTTCATATTGGATCGCGCCGGTTTCAATCGACATCTTGGCGCAATAGCGTTTAAAGGCTTCCGGCAGATGTTGTGACCACAGTATCGTCATATTGGGTTCAGGAGCTGATCCCAGATTCGTCAAGGTGTGAAGATAACGGAATGAGTTTTTTGTGACTAGGGATTTTCCGGTGCCGCTCATGCCGCCAATCGACTCTGTGACCCAGGTCGGATCCCCCGCAAACAATTCATCGTACTCCGGGGTGCGAAGATGGCGGACCAGGCGCAGTTTCATGATGAACTGATCGATCAATTCCTGTGCTTCAAGTTCACTGATGACACCATCCTGTAAATCCCGTTCGATATAAATATCCAGAAAGGTTGATGTGCGTCCTAAGGACATGGCTGCACCGTTATTCTCTTTGACAGCCGCAAGATAGGCAAAATACAGCCATTGAACAGCTTCCTTCGCATTGCTTGCCGGATTTGAAATGTCATAACCGTAGGTGGCGGCCATTGCTTTGATGTCTTGTAAAGCACGGATTTGCTCACTGACTTCCTCACGTAACTGAATATTGCTCAAATCGTCCAGTTCGATATAAGCCAGGTCTTGCTTCTTCGCTTCGATCAGTCGGTTGATTCCATACAAAGCGACCCGACGGTAATCACCGATGATGCGTCCGCGACCGTATGCATCCGGAAGTCCGGTCAACAGTCCGGTGGAACGGGCATTACGCATATCTTTGGTATACGCGTCAAATACGCCTTGATTATGCGTTTTATGCCATTTTTCAAAAGCTGTTTCGAGAACAGGCGGCATTTCTCTTCCATAAGTATGAAGGATGGATTCAACCAACCGGATCCCTCCGTAAGGATTGATGACCCGTTTGAGCGGAGCATCGCTTTGCAATCCGACGATTACTTCATCTTCTTGAATAATATATCCGGGTTTGAAGTTATTGACACCGGATATGTTTTCCATATCGATATCCAACACGCCCAATTTGATTTCCTGTGCTAACAAATCCACGGATTTGTCCCATAATCTCTGTGTCTTCTCACTGATGGGAGCTAAAAAGCTTTCATCTGAGGTATACGATGTAACATTTGTTTCTATGAAATTCTCGACATCGATCAAATCTTTCCAGATGCCGTCATTAAATTTTTGCCATGCTTGCATATTGTTTCCTCCTAAGCAATTTCAGTTTATCAGAAATCACACAACACTGTAACGGATTTGATTTTTGACAGCGTTTACATTGGAAGCTTTTTATTTTTTTGTGATTTGCGTCACAAAAAAACCCATCCTGAAGATGGGTTGGACTCAATGCGTCAAGGTTGCATCATTTAAACGAGGATACTATGGATAATTCCGGTTTCGGTTAAATTCAATGACGCATGCATTCCATATGTATTATACAATAAAAGTCTGCTGACTAAAACTTATTGGCACCTTATTGTGCCGGTTTGTCATGCCAGCCGCGCGAACGGTTATACTGCCTGAGCAAATTGAAATCCGATATATTGATATGGCGGGTATAATATTCAAGATCGCTCTTAAATAATGTCAAAACGACTAAATCGATGACAAACATCTGTGAGATTCGCAGCCTCAGTACATTGAATTTTTCATTGGTGCTGTAAATCACGGTGTTAATGTTGACAACGGCTGCCTCGCTCAGCGTACTTTTTCGTCGGTCGGTAATAGCCAGGATGGGAACATTCAACTGCTTGCATGCATTGATGGCCATTTTGATTTCATCGGTCTCCCCGGATTCTGATATGATGATGACCAAGTCTTGTTCGGTACACTGTGTGATTAAATACAACGATGTATGGACATCATAATTATGATTGACCATCAGATTATAGCGTATCAGGTTGGTCGCAAAATACTCTCCCATGTTGGATGATCCGCCAATGGCAAAAAATACGATGCGACGCGCTTTTTTTAGCAGTTCTACGGCCGCATCCACCTGTTGCGTCAGTTTCTCATTCATCGTCATTTTCATGACATCGTGATATTGATTGAATAATCGTTGCATCGTGATTTCCGTATCTTCATTCGATTGGATGTCCACATCGATTTCAGAGGGAGATTGGCTTGAAACACTGATATCAGCGAGAAAAGCACGAAAACTGCTATAGCCAAGCTTTTGAGTGAAACGGATAATGGTCGATTGTGAGATATCCAATTGCTTCCCCAATAAACTCGATGTCATGATTTTGGGATCGATGGGATTGTTGCGAATGTAATCAATGATTTTAAGTTCAGACTTCGAACAGCGCTGAATCATGGATCGGATTTTCGATTGTAACATAATATCACTCCTTGCAACTATTATACATTACAAACGCATACTTTATTCATAAAATGAATAAATTAGTAATGATTTTCATTGTGCAAGTTATGCTTGTTTTGATGTATGTTGCCAAGCATTTATAGCGGTATCGTTGTCTTGTGTTATACTCATATCATAAGGAGGATCGTTATGAAAAAAATATTCCTCACCCTTTTTGCTGTGATCATGATTGCCGGCTGTTCGACCAAAGCCGTTTTTACACCACTCTACGACTCGCCGGGGTACTTGTTGGATAAGGACAAAGTTACCCAGTTAAGTTATGCGGTTGCCAGTTCTAATAATCAGTTGGCTGTCGACATGATCGACATTCTCAAAAAGACAGAAGACAATGTCTTCATCTCCCCTTCCAGTATGATGATCGCTTTGGGCATGACTCTCAATGGAGCATCGAATAATACGCTTGTTGAGATGCTCAAGACTTTGCATATGGCAGATTTATCATTGGATGAGTTTAATGATGCCCTGCGTGCCATTCAACTGGTGTTGATCAACCGGCAGGATTCGACGTTGAACATGACCAATTCCATTTGGATTCGTGACAGTTTCGAACAACGGGTATTACCTTCGTTTATTGAGCGAAACAAGCGCTATTACGGTGCGATGGTTGCGGTCGGTGATTTTGATGATCCCCAATTGACCAAGGATATCAACCGCTGGGTATCCGATGCAACCAAACAACGCATCCCAAGTGCGATCGATGAACCCATCGACCCAAATACAGTCATGTTTTTAATCAATACGCTGTACTTTAAGGCTGACTGGGCAACAGAGTTTGACAAAGCTGAAACGTATAAACGGATGTTTTACGGAAAAGCAAACAAAGAAGTTGACATGATGTCGGCAGTGATGACGTTGGGATACAGTAATGTCGAGGGAAAACAAGTCGTATTACTGCCTTACAAAGATCCTGATTTGACCATGATGGTCATCATGGATGATAATAATAGCTCTTATACGGCCGATCAGCTCATTCAGCTGGTGCAGCAGGCACAGGACAATCCGAAAAGCGTTTTGCTGAATCTGCCGAAAGTGCAAATTGAGACGAAGGTCGATGGTAAAAAACTGCTTCAACAGTTGGGCATGGTCGATGCTTTTGAACCGTATATCGCTGATTTCAGTGAAATGGCTCAGGATGCCCTACTGACCGGCTTGCATATCGCCGATGTCACACAGAAAACCTTTTTGGCCATTGGCGAAAAAGGAACGGAAGCAGCCGCAATGACAAAAGTTGAAATGCGCGATGAATCCGCACCGTCTTATGATGAAATGATGATCGTCGATAAACCCTTTACGATCGTAATCCTCGATACCCGACATTCGTTGATTTCATTTATGGGTTACATTCAAAACCCGCAGCCTTAAAAAGGAGGATTTATGAAGAAAATCATGATTGTCTTATCGGCTTTGGCATTGAGTGCATGTACTCCGGCCACAGCCATGAATGTATTGAGCCAGACCAAAGGCCATTTGAGTTCAAGTGAAGAAGTTTTCCGTCTGGATGAAGACTGGCTGAAGGATTATAATGATTTCGCCTTTGATTTGCATAGCCGGATTAAGGAT
>JANJWY010000001.1 GCA_024709285.1 Erysipelotrichaceae bacterium | reverse complement strand
CGGATTTCCTTTCATACTGCTGGCATTCATTGATTTATTGATAATTTCCTCAAAGAATTCTTCTTTGACACCAAAGTGACTAAGCGGTGCAACATCGAGGTGTTTGCACAACGCTTCCAACCAGGCAACGCCATCCATCGCTTTGGCATTGGGATTGCCGGTAAGCAGCTGAGCAACATCCTCATAACGTTTGACAGCCGGATTTTGAGGGTCTCTGGCATTGAGCACTTCAATGTTTTTACGAGTGACAAAGGGAAGCAAGCGAGCACATACGACACCATGAGGAATAGGGAACATACCGCCTAATACCCCCGCAAAGCCGTGTACAGCGCCTAATTTGGCATTGGCTAGGGATATACCGCCAAACAGACTGGCAATCGCCATATCTTCTCTGGCATCAATATCATCTCCTTGATCATACGCTTTCTTCAACGAACGCGCCGCCCGAACAAGTCCTTCCTTAGCAAATGCGTCCGTAATCGGGTTGGCCATCTTGGAAACATAAGGTTCCAACACTTGAGTCAACGCATCCAATCCGGTGCTCGCCGTAACATCTTTCGGAACACTGACCGTCAGCTGCGGATCAAGGAGTACGACATCCGGTAACATATACGGACTGCGGATACTAACCTTCACCTTGTGAGGAGCGGACAGTATCGTGGCATTTTTCGTAGCCTCTGCACCTGTTCCTGATGTTGTCGGAACCGCAATAAACGGCAGTGACTTCTTACTTACCGGAACACCGTTCCCGATGACTTCCAAATAATCCATGATATCATTGGTGTTGGTCATCAAGGCCGCAATGGTTTTTCCGCTGTCCAATACACTTCCCCCACCGATGGCAACGACGACTTCGCACTGATTCTTTCTTGACAACTCGAGTATTTCATTGATCGAATCAACGCTGGGCTCACCCTTTACATTGACCGAAGTTACGATGCATCCTTCATTATTCAAAATTTCAATCGCCTTTTTGGTGTCGTCGGATGCTAACCTTCCTACCAGTAATACACGTTGGCCAAATGACTTGGCTAATTTTCCTACTTGTTTCAGACCGCCACGCTCAACGATAATCCGGCTGGCCGTCATAAATTCAAATTTCATGATCTAACCTCCTGTTTTCTTAATTATAACGCAAAACACAATCGATGTTATTGATATTGCGAACAAACATTGAACCTTTATCGATAGAGTGTATAATAATATCAAATACATAGGAGGTGTCATATGGCAAGTAGGACATTCATCATGTTAAAGCCGGATGCAATCGAGAAGAATTTGGAAAGTGAAATTCTCGGATTTTTTAAGGATCATGGAATTGAGGTTGTACGTTGGGATACCGTGCTTGTCGATGAACCGTTAATCATGAATCATTATCAGGAAGTCATCGAAAAGTTGGGTTTACCTGATTTCCCGAATCGGATAAGAAGTTACTTCGTAGGCAAAACCGTTCGGATATTCGAACTCGAATCTAAGGAGAATAATGTTGTCGCAAAAGTGAGAGAATTGATTGGCACAACCGATCCATCGAAGGCCGGTCCGGATACGATCAGAGGCAAGTATAGCAATGATTCAATGGATTTAGCCAAGCAAGAGCAACGATTGGTCCATAACCTTATTCATGCTTCGGATAGTGATGAAAATGCTTATAAAGAGATTAAACTCTGGTTCAAATAAAAGCCGCATCGCTGCGGCTATTTCTTTGGGGTCAGTTCACCAAAATTTATTTTATAGTCAAGTGTATAGGCATTATTTCCCCGAATCAAATATTTCGCATCTTTAAAATCACGATACGCTACATTATTTCCCACCGTATTACTGAAAGGTCCGGCATTGTACAGTTTGCTGCCATCATAACCTTCCTGAATCAGCAGGGCAATCAGGTAACTGGCTTCAACTCCTGCTGTGGATAAGAAGATTATATTTTTATCCTTAGGGAAAATTGCATTTATGATTGAAAGTGACTCTTCGTAATTCGCAGAGAAACTTCCGGGTTCACCTAGTGAGAAGATTACATTGCCGCCGGCATCACGAATTCGATCAAAACTATAAAGCACATCGGTGCTTGTTTTTATGTTTGCGATGGCTTGATAAAAGGGGATATTCACAAATCCGGCAACATGACCTTCCTCAAGCCATTGATTAATTTCCCGTGTATCAACGTAATAAGTGTCCTCTCTAAACAGGAAATCATCCAGATTGGAAACATTGATAACTGACTCACTCATCAACGTACTGTCAGCACTCTTTTTTGCCGGAAGAGGATTGTTCGCAGGATTTTCTTCAATAGAAGATGGACTGCATCCACAAAGGACAATGCTCAATAAGACAATAACATAACACTTTCGCATAGGTGACCTCCAAGAATAATCATCTATTGTCTTTATAATATAAGCGTAAGCACGATATGTCAAATCGTACCTGGAGCAAGACAGAAAATCCATAAACGAAGAATCAATAACACTCAAAAAATGCACTATTTACTGGCTTTTGTGATTTATGTAAGCGTTATCACAAACTTGTGATAAATTATTCAAATTTGTCGTGAAGACTATTGAGAAATATTATTTATAATTATATAATAAAAATTGGAGGGAAACAAATGAAAAAGTTCACAAAGTTAATTGTTGTGTTAGTCCTCATGCTGAGCATCTTCGGATGTACACCGGCGGCTAATAACGATGATAACAACAACCAGGACGAAGAGCTGACATTAGAAGTTATAAATGAATTTCTGAATAACAGCGCTGATATGGGTCCGGGATCCATAGCAAATGCGATTGCTATCATTCCTATTGCTCATATTGACGGTCCGAGAAATGAATCGAAGTTTTTTGCTTTTGTTAACTTTAAGTACAAAGCACGCGATTACATTAAGTATCAGATAACGTACTTATCATGTACATGCCGTGCTGCGTCAGTTAACTATTGGCAAACCGCTTATGTAGAACTGACAATGCCAGAATCTAAAAATGCGGATGATGTAGTTGTCAGATACCTCTCTTTTGACAGAGATCCAGGGGGAGAATATTTAGGCGGATTCTGGGGTGACAGTAACCCAACACCGGCAGGTATTGGATATGGAACGTTTAAAAGTGAATATATACCTTACTTCGTAAATAAAACGAATGCGTATATTAAAACGTTGAACACCATGGATGATATTGACCTAACAGAATACAAAACCGGAGAAGGAAGAGCAGATTTTGAATTAGATACGTTTACAGGATCATCGGTTTCGACCAATAACATCATTCGTATGTTGAATGCCTTGATGACGTATCACTTAGAAGATGAATTCTTTGATTAATCAACAACTGAGGGAGAAAAAAATGTTGAAAAAATTATTAATTATTGCATTGGCTTCATTGGCATTGGTAGGATGTGCAAAAGCTAAGACAGATGAAGAATTAGTTGCTGAAGGTTGGGTTAAAAATCCGGCTGAAAATGGTTATGTATTTCAAGAAGAACTGCCGGCTGCTCGTGATTTGACAAAGAAATACACACCGAGCCAAGGTGCTGCAGAAGTTAATTGTGCTGCTGATTCTTATGCGGCTGCTTGTTCAGGTGTCGGTGTTGCAAATCTGGAAAAATTCTTAAACAGAGATGATGTAATTTATATCGATTTGAGAGATTACAAAGATTATGCTCAGAAACACTTCAAAAATTTCGAAGTTGTTCCGTATTTTGCCTACATTTTTAACGCAACAGCTAACACAGATGCAACTATGGTTCAACTGTTTGGCGGCTCTCCTACTGAACCGGTAGCTGTATACAATGAATCAGTTGCGATCTTGAATGCTATTTTCCCGAAAGACAAGACGATTTTCTTGATGTGCCAATCCGGCGGACGTGTTGTTCAAATGATGCAAATTCTTGCCGCAAATGGTTATGACATGAGCAAAATTTACAATGTTGGCGGTGTTGGTCAATACACAGATAGCAAATATGCTAAGATGATTACCGATTCCGGCGAGTTCCGCGTTGAAGCAGTTTACTCGTTAGAAGGCGCAACCAGAAAATAATTCTCATAAGCGTATCCTCACGGATGCGCTTTTTTTATGGACTCAATCGTGATACAATTTCAATCAGAGGAACTAATATGAGAGATGTAATCATTATCGGGGGTGGACCGGCAGGAGCAACCCTGGCTAGATTGATAGGACAAAATCATAATGTTCTGTTGATTGATAAGAAAAGCAGCGATGAAAGTAAAACAACTTTCAAAAAACCTTGCGGCGGATTGATTGCTCCGGATGCTCAACGGGCATTGGCGCGTTTCCAACTTGAAATACCCACCGAAGTTTTGGCTAATCCTCAACTCTTCGCCGTTAAAACGATCGATCTTCAAGCCAGACGGGTCACCCATTATCAGCGATTCTATCTCAATGTGAACCGCCACCGGTTTGACAGTTGGTTGTTGTCACTTGTTAAGGGTGCAGATGTAATTGATAATGCCCGTGTCCAAAAGATTGAAAAATCAAAGCATGGATACAGGGTCAGTTTTGTGCGGGAAGGCACGGTTCACATCGAAGAGACACGAATGATCGTCGGTGCCGATGGAGCGGATTCCATCGTGAGAAAAACATTTTTCAAACGAAAAATCCGTCAGTACATGGCCATTCAACAGTTCTTCAATGCTTCTGAAACAAAACCGCTGTATGCATCGTTATTTGATCACACATTAACCGACAGTTATGGGTGGGGATTAATCAAAGACGGTGAACTCATATTCGGAGCAGCACTTCCTCTTTCGGACAGTCGCAAGAATTTTGAGATGTTGAAAGAGCGCAGCCGTTTGTATGGCTTTGACTGTGACGCTCCGCTTGTAACCGAAGCTTGTCTGGTTAATTCGCCACGATCCATACGGGAAATCGAATGCGGAACGGACAATATATTCTTGATTGGTGAAGCCGCCGGATTCATCAGTCCCAGCTCACTAGAAGGCATCAGCTATGCGATGGACAGTGCGTTGGCGTTGGCGAGGGCAATGAAGAATAAAGACATCATCAAAAGTTATCGGTCGAATTGCAGAAAACTGAAAGTTAAGATACTTTTAAAACAATGTAAGAGTATCATACTATATACTCCGCTTTTGCGGAAGCTGGTGATGATCAGTAAAATCGACTCCATCGAAATAGTGGAGTGAAAGGGGAAACCATGCAAGTATCAGAGTCCTATATTACTGTTCTTAATGTTACATTTGTTATTCTGCTCGTTGGTTTTGGTGTATATGGTTATTTCAGAGGACTGTTCAAACAAAGTCTTGATGTCATTTCGATGTTCATTATCGCTTGGCTGTCCACACTTTTGGGTCCGTTGTTTGCCAAAAGTGTCAATCTTGTCGGCGATTTGAACTTAGGTGAAATGACTGTAATTTCCAATATCGTCCGAACTCTTTTGAACAGTACAGTCTGGATTATTGTGCTGTTTATTGTCTTGATGATTCTGGTAGGTATTGTCCGTATCATCGCGTTCAAACATATAAAAACGCCTTGGAATAAAAACGTCGATCGGTATGGCGGAGTTGCTTTATCCATTGTCGTTCCGATTGTCATCGGAATATTGATTGTCTCCATTCTGTCATTGCCTGTATTTGCCAATGGCAAAGATATCGTAACATCCTCATTGTTGTCACCTTTATCTCCGATAGGGGATGATGTCTCACAGTCGATCGTCAGTTCCGTTGATCCCGACGGACTATTAAAGAAAATCGTTGAGGGTGAAGAACTGAATGAAGATGATACAGAATCTCTTATTGATGTTCTGCTTCGCATGGGCATTCCGGAAGAAATTGCAACGATACTGGCGAAGGCCTATACCGGTGTTGAAGTGACGCAAGACGATATGAGTAAAGTAAAAGTTTGGATCATGTCCAAAGGGTACACTGAGGAAGATATTCGCAATATGTTGCGTGAAGTCGGTTTAAGTGAAGAAGAGATTGAAGAAATCATGAATGAATATGGCAACTAAGGTCTTCGGACCTTTTTAAGTCGAAATATTTGCAATTTTTGCAGTAATCAAACATAATTCATTTTGAGGTGATTATCATGGCTCTCACTCTTCAACATCCGGAGATATTTGAAATCTTGGACTCAAAAACCCAGAAACTTTACTATGGATGCGATCAAGACTGGTATACGACCAAATGGCAACAGCTGTCCGGATGCGGTCCGACGGTTGCAACCAACATGGTGATCTATATTTTAAAGAAACAATATTCAACCCGGGCTGAATACGTTCAACTGATGAGAGATGTGCGAAAATACGTCACACCGACTATCGGTGGAGTAAACAGAACGAGTATTTTCTACCGCGGTCTTGCCCGTTGTTTTTCCAATAATCAATATGCCATGGAGTATCGCTATCTCAATGTGCCCAGAAAAGCACATCGCCCAAGTTTTGAACAGATCTGTGAGTTTATAAACTATGCTCTTAGCCATGACCGTCCGGTGGCTTTTCTTAACCTGCACAACGGAAAAGTTGTTAATCTGGAATCATGGCATTGGACATTGATTATTGAAAGTCATCTGAACAAGGACGATCAGCACACCATGGTCACGATTTTGGATAATGGCGAAAAGAAAACCATCGATTTAAAGCAGTGGTATGATCTCACTGCCAACGATGGCGGTTTTGTATATTTTGCTGATAAAGTCAATCCAAAAGAGGAGTAGTCCTCTTTTTTATGCAGAAACGATTTCTCCTGCTTTTTGTAAAGATAACTTCGCAACTGCCGGACCTATCAGTTCATAAATCAGTGTTGCACACAGAATGATAGCACGGATACTGCCCGCATACTGAGGTACTACGGATTGAGCAACGAAAGTTAAGCCAATGGCGACCCCCGCTTGCGGAATAAGTGCCGGACCCAAGTACTTCTTAACGGAATCCGATGCTTTCATAATCGAAGCTCCCCAATAGGCTCCGGACCACTTTCCCAACACGCGAAACACAACGTAAATCGTACCAATCCAGCCCAAGGTCGGCAATATTGCCAGATTTAGGTGAGCTCCAGATACCACGAAAAACATCATAAAGATTGGTGGCGTTGCTCTTTCGGACAATTCCATAATCAAATCTGCATCACGATACAAATTGGCAAATGCGGCACTCATTGCCATGACCATCAGTAAAGAAGAGCCATGAAGAAGTTGAGCGGCAGTAATTGTCACAAAGATCCCGGCAACCGCAACGGTGAAGCGATTCGCCCGGCTTTTGAAAAACCGCATGGATATAGTCATCACAAAACCAAATAGAATCCCTAGTCCGATGGAAATGCCGATTTCCCAAATGGGTGTTAGAATGCTTTCAAATAAAGATGCAGATGGAGTTGTCATAGCTTTAGCAATGGCTACATTCAAACCAAAGATAATAAGAGCAACCGCATCATCAATCGCCACTACACTTAACAAGGTTTCTGTGACCGGTCCTTTGGCTTTGTACTGTTTGATGACCATGACCGTAGCTGCAGGAGCTGTAGCTGCCGCAATTGCACTGAGAACCAAAGCAAAGGGAATTTCAACTCCGATAATTATCAGCGCAAAGAAGACAAGAATGACAGCGATTAAAGCTTCCATGACAGCGATGACTATCGGAGTAATTCCGACACGTTTGAAATAACTAAACTTAAACTCACTCCCGATGGTGAAAGCAATAAAACCCAGTGCCAGTTCGGAAACAAAACTCATCTCTTCAACAATGAGTTCGGGCAGAAGACCAAACATGTAAGGTCCAATCAACAATCCGCCAATCAGATAGCCAGTCACATTGGGCAGATGAAGGATTTTCGCAAATCGGCCAAATAAAAGTCCGCACACGAGAATCGTGCTTAAATAGTAAAATATTGATGGTTCCATAGCGCTTCCTAAAGTCCTTGAACGCCCTTGAACCCGTCAATTGGTACCGTCATGACGATGCCTGTATCCGGCTGATCCAAATCTCCGACCACA
>JANJWY010000254.1 GCA_024709285.1 Erysipelotrichaceae bacterium | reverse complement strand
CTTGACTAGGGAAGGAATCGGAAGTTTAAAGAAAGCATGCGATGCTTCCACATTTTCATCCGATGGAAACCGCATAAAATCCGGCCGGCCTTCAAACTGCATATTCAAACCATCTTCAATAACTATATTTTCAATATGCCGCACGACGCTTGGATCCATGACATAATGATAAAAACAGTGCTGATCTGCATCGAACAGCTGTTGCCCGTTACTGGTTACATAACCGTCCCAATCGATCATCTCAGTGATTCCGGTTTTCTTGCATGCATCGAAATTACGTCCTGTGGCAAGGGCAAGTCTGTATCCTTTTTGTTTCAATCGTTTCAATGTTTCGAGGGTGGAAACTGGTACCTGATGGGACTTGCTGTCAAGCAGGGTTCCGTCAACATCGAAAAACAGGGCTTTTATCGGATTCATGGCGTCACCTCAATGTTCATTATACGATAAAAAAGAATCATTGCCATCATTTGAATTTTGTAAGCGATTACTTTTATACAAAGGGTAGAAAATGTGATAAAACATAGTATACTAAACGTATCGGAGGATTTTATGAAACCAATTGCAGATTTACATGTTCATACAATTTCCAGCGGACACGCCTACAGTACGCTGCAAGAAATCGTTTTGCATGCCAAAAATATCGGACTGCCCATGGTCGGTATCAGCGATCATGCTCCGGGAATGCCGGGGGGTGCCCATCTGTTCCATTTTCTGAACATGCGTATTTTACCGAAAGTCATGGACGGAGTCCGGGTTATCCGTGGTATTGAGGTCAACATCATGGACCATCAAGGAACGATCGATGTCGATCAGCGGACACTGGACATAACAGAGTATGCGATTGCATCCTTGCATCCTCCGTGCATCCCTTTTGGGGATATGGAAGCCAATACCAACGCCTTGATCAAAGTCATGGGTATCGATGGCATTCAAATCATCGGACATCCGGATGATGAACGCTATCCGCTGGACTACGATGCTTTGGCATTGGCGGCGAAAGAGCATAATGTTCTTCTGGAAATCAACAACTCATCCATGAACGGCTTTTCCGCAAGATCCAACAGTAAACGTGTGATAAGGCAGTTGCTTGACGCATGCAAACGCCATCAGACCCATGTCATTTTCGGTTCGGATGCCCATATCAGTTTCGATGCCGGAAACTTCACGTATTGTATGAAGATCGTTGAAGAATGTGACTTCCCTATGGATTTGGTCGTCAATCATCAGCCAGATAAGTTAAAAATGTTTTTTCCAAAGATTTTTGAATGACCATTGCTCCGGATTTCCGGAGTTTTTTTTTCGAAAAAGGCGGAATTTCCGCCTTAATTGTTTTGTGTTGTCAAGATGTCTGAGGATACATACGGTGTCTCGGTTTTCGGTGTGATCCGTGTGATCAATGCTCCGATGACGGCCAGCACGGCAGCAATCAGGAAGGTCATCTGCAGACTGCCGACCGCCGAAACGATCAGCGGACCGACCAGTGCTGCCAATCCATAGGCTTGATATACAATGCCATAGTTGGCTCCGAGATTTTTAACGCCGAAGTATTCGTTGGTGATGGTCGGAAATACGGCCAGAAATCCGCCAAAACAGAATGCAATGGCGGCCAGAGCGATGAAAAATGACACATACGTCAAGGACAGAATGCTCAACGCACTCATTGCGACTGCCGTTATCAAAAACATCATCGTTACGACACGGATCCGCCCAAGCTTGTCTGAAAGGCTGCCCCAGCTGATCCGTCCGGCCGCGTTAAATAACGCAATGATCGTGACCGCATTGGCCGCAACTTCTTCGCTCAGACCCGCAAGCTGAACGCCGATATCCTTGGCCATGCCGATCACTAAAAGTCCGCTGGTACTGGCAAACAGAAACATGATCCAAATCAAAGGAAATGAACGTGTTTTGATCATTTGGCTTGGCGCAAACTGATGATTCGTCACTGTTGAGGATGTCGTTTTATATGTCTGATCTTTCGCCGGTACACGTAACAGGGATGCACCAAACAAACCCAAGATCGTGCTTATGAGTCCTAAGGCGAAAAATGCCTGAGATACGCCTTGAGTGGCGATAAAATACTGAATGACTGACTTGAATACCAGGCTGCCCATGCCAAAAGCTCCCACCGCAATGCCGGTTATCAAACCTTTGCGCTCAGGAAACCATTTGACTAAGGTAGACAGCGGACAAACGTAAACGAATCCGACACCGGCACCGGCAAGGATTCCGTAGGTAAGATAGAGCTGCCACAGCTCACTGATCATCGAAGTCAGAATCAAACCGCCACCATACATCAAAATACCCAACGTGGCTACCAAGCGCGGTCCTACCCGGTCTTGCAACCGACCGGCAAACATGGTCGCAAATGCAAATACGAAAATGGCAATCGAATAGGTCAGAAATACATCGGACTTGTTCCATCCGAAGGCATCTGAAAGCGGTTGATTAAACAGACTCCACGTGTAAATACCGCCGATACACAACTGAATCAGCACCGCACCGACAACGATCCAAGTGCGGTTGACAGGTTTCCTCATACAAATATCTCCTCTAGCCAAGAAAATTCCTTGAACTTTTCACTATTTTAAGGGTAATTAGAGCAAATGACAAGCAAGATTACCAAGTGCGATATTAAGTTTGGACAGACTGAACAACATCATCAGAAAACATATGGGCAAGATAAACAAAAAAAACGCGGCCGATGACCGCGTAAGTGACATAATCAATTAAGGATTTTCTGAAGTTCTTCTTTCAGTTTCGGTAAAATCAATACAGCGTCTCCGACGATTCCGACGTGAGCGATTTGGAATATGGCAGCATTGGGGTCGCTGTTGATTGCGATGATGCACTCCGCCTTATCCATGCCGGCCGTATGTTGAACGGCACCCGAGATCCCACAGGCAATATAGACCAGCGGACGTACCGTTTTGCCGGTCTGACCGACTTGCACATCTTTTCCAAGGGCACCGGTTTCAACCAGACCGCGTGATGCTCCGACTTCCGCATTCAGGGTCTGTGCAAAATCTTTGATTAAGTCAAGATGTTTCGCCATCGAACGTCCGGCAGAAACAATGATACGTGCTTTGGCAATATCATTGGTCTTGGCCTGCTGAACTTCTCTCTTCAATATTTCTACCCAGTCCGTTTCGTCAAACGTTGTTTCAAAATGAATGATTTCACCGGCTTCTGCTTCGATTTCCGTTTTTTCAAACACATTGGGGCGAATCGTAGCCATCTGCGGACGGAAATTCGGACAAACGATCGTACCGAACAGATTTCCGCCAAACGCCGGACGCGTAATCAGAAGCAAAGAGGTATCTGAAGCCATGTCAACTTCAATGATGGTTGCATCAGCTGTTAATCCGGTATCGACTCTTGCAGCGACGCGCGGAGCGATATCCCGTCCGATGACGGTCGCACCGATCAGAAAGCTGTCCGGAGCAAACGCGCGGATAATGTCGCTCAGTACTTTTGATGTATGCTGAGTGGTGGCTTCTTTGAGTTTCTCGTGTTGGCACAGGATGACTTTGTCAGCACCATAATTAAACAGGGTTGCGGGCAGATTTTCGACGTTATAACCCGGCAAAACGCCGACGACCTGGTGATTCAAGCCTTTTTGAGCGTATTGCGCCTTGAGTTTGCGTGCTTCACTGAGCAATTGAAGGCTGACCTCGGCGATGATGTTATTGCGTGTTTCGATAAACACGAAGATATCTTTTGTCATTGATTTTCTCCTTATTGAATATACGGAGCCAATGTGCTCAGTATGGCTTTGACAGCTTCATCACTGCCGCCGTGAATCAGTTTGACCTCACTGGAGACCGGGCGGGTAAAGGTCTTGCGGACTTGGGTCGGCGAACCTTTTAAACCGATGTCCTTGGCATCCAGCATCAATACCTGATTGTTGACGGTTTCAATCGGCTTATCAAACGCCTGCCATGCGGAAGTGACATTCATAAAGCGCAGATGATCCAATTGTTCCAGCGTGGTCAGCAGGCAAGGGAAGCTGACTTTCAACGTCTCATCAAAATCCTCATAGTGCTTTTTGACAACAATGGAATCCGAAGTGACTTCAACGATTTTACTTACATAGGTAATCTGCGGAATATTCAGACGTTCAGCAACCTGCGGTCCGACTTGTGCGGTATCTCCGTCGATAGCCTGACGACCGGCAAAAATCAAGTCCGGTTGCACGCGTTTGATGGCGGCGGCCAATGTGTTGGATGTTGCCCAAGTGTCTGCACCGGCGAAAGCAGGATCGCTGATCAATATCGCATGATCCACCCCGCGTCCGTAGCACTCTCTGAGCATGTTGGCTGCCTGTGGAGGTCCCATGGTGATGACGATGACTTCGGCACCGTTGGATTGCTTGATTTTCAATGCGGCTTCTAAAGCGCTGGTATCATCCGGATTCATGATCGAATCGACCCCGGTACGGATCAGCGTTCCGGTTTCTTTATCAATCAGCATTTCCGTGGTATTGGGGACTTGTTTCATTAGTACGACGATTTTCATTGTGTTACCTCAAGACCGAAGCGCTGATGACCATGCGTTGAACTTCGGATGTTCCTTCATAAATTTCAGTAATCTTGGCATCGCGCATCATACGTTCGACCGGATACTCACGGGTATAACCATAACCGCCATACAATTGTACGGCCATCGTCGTCACGTTCATTGCGGTTTCTGATGCAAACAGCTTAGCCATGGCGGCTTCTGTTGAAAAGTTCTTTTGCGTATCTTTGGCATTCGCAGCTTTGTAAACCAGACAGCGGGCAGCTTCGATTTGCGTAGCCATATCGGCTAATTTAAACTGCGTGTTTTGAAACTGACTGATCGAACGATTGAATTGCTTGCGGCTTTTGGTATAGGCGACCACTTCATCCAGTGCGCCTTGAGCAATGCCTAAGGCTTGAGCCGCAATACCGATGCGACCGCCATCGAGGGTCGTCATGGCAATGCCAAAACCTTTACCCTCAGCACCCAGTCTGTTTTCAACCGGTACTTTGACTCTGTCAAACATCAGTTCACACGTGCTTGAACCGCGAATGCCAAGTTTCTTCTCTTTTTTACCAATCGTAAATCCGGGCATGTCTTTCTCAAGAATGAATGCCGTGATGCCTTTGGTTCCTTTGGTGATATCCGTCATGGCAAAGATGATGTAAATATCGGCATACCCGGCATTGGTAATAAAAATCTTTGAACCGGTGATTTCATAGTAACCGTCCTTTAGAATGGCGGTCGTTTTCTGACCGGCGGCATCAGTTCCGGCATTGGGTTCAGTCAGTGCGAATGCGCCGAGTTTTTCGCCTTTGTTCAGCGGAACAAGATACTTCTGTTTTTGTTCTTCCGTGCCGTAAGCATAAATCGGGTGTGCGCCAAGGGAAGTGTGCGCAGAAAGGATGACGCCGGTCGTTGCGCAGGCTTTGCTCAGTTCCTCAACTGCTAAGACATAGGCGAGAGTATCTGCGCCGCTGCCGCCATATTTGACAGGATAGGGGATGCCCATCATTTGGGCATTCACCATTTCTTTAACAGTTTCCACAGGGAATACTTCTTCTTCATCAATATATCCGGCGATCGGACGGACGATTTCAGCAGTGAACTGTTGGTACAGTTTTTTCAGTAATAAATGTTTTTCGTTCATAATACCTCAGTTGCGCGGCGGCATGATTTCCGCAATGCCGGTAATGACCAGATCGCCGTTTTGATTAACAGCGGTCGTCTCTAATTTAACGCGGTTTTTTTCTTCATCTTTCTCAATGACGGTCACTTTTGCGGTAATCGTATCATTGAGATATACAGGTTTTAAATACTTGATGGATTGACCCAGATAGATGGAGCCTTCACCCGGAAGCTCAGTACCCAGGATCGCTGAGAAAAGAGAAGCAACCAGATGTCCGTGACAGATGCGGTGTTTGAAACGGGTCGATGCCGCATACTCTTCGTTGAGATGGACGGGATTGTGGTCACCGCTGACCTGCGCAAAGCTTTCAACTTCCACGGATGTAAACATTTTTGAGAATTCTGCACTTTGACCGATGGTCAATTGATGGATCGTTTTTCCTTGTTGCATAGCAACCTCCTTACAATATGAATGAACCTTCATGTTTAAATTTAACCTATTGTGAAATAAATGTCAATAGTATTGTTAATAAAATAACAAAGGTGAATCATCCGCACTTTCCTGCAATCTAAAACAGGTGAAGGGTTTCATGTTTGATCCGAATAAAACCTTTTTTGTAAATGAAAACAATTGTCCTGTTCAATTTATTAAAAGTAAAGTTTAGTATTGACAAACATTTCATGTATGATATTATTACTTTCGTAAAAACGTTGAAGAGAAAAAGTAGGAAGTGAAAGTTTCACAGAGAGCCCGGATGATGAGAAAGGGTAGTCGGAAACTTCTGAACAATGGTCTTGGAGTTGCATACCGAAGGGATCCCTTAGGCTGTGTCGGATTCGCCCGTTAACGCGATAGAGTATATACCGGATTCCGGCGTACTTGATAAGGTGTATCTAGTGATAGGTATGCGAAAAAAGGTGGTAACACGAGCGCTCTCGTCCTTGTCGGATGGGAGTTTTTTTATTGGAGGTAACGATGATCAGAATAGAAAATTTAACAAAAACATACAAAAATGACCAAACTCGTCTGGTTGCATTGAACAATGTCAGCGCTTCGATTGATCAGGGCGAATTTTTGGGCATCATCGGATCAAGTGGCGCAGGAAAGTCCACGCTGATCCGTCATTTGAGTCTGATCGAAACACCTGATGACGGTACGATTTGGCTGGATGAAGTCGATCTGTTTCAACTGAAAGGGAGGGAACTGCTTCGAATGCGACGCCAGTTGGGCATCGTGTTTCAGGGATACCATCTGCTCGAACAGAAAAATGTCTTTGATAATATTGCCTTTCCGTT
>JANJWY010000241.1 GCA_024709285.1 Erysipelotrichaceae bacterium | reverse complement strand
GGCTTGTCATATACGAGTATGATTGTTCGCTTTCCTTGGAATAAACCTGTGAATTACGAATTGATAACAAAGATGATAGAGTTCAATTTGGAAGATAAGAAGGAATGTACGACATTCTGGCGAAAGTAATTTTTACATATTTATTGTGAAACAGAGATGAAAATATCTCTGTTTTTTATCAAGATATATTCATTGAAATGTCATTGACAATCACCCTGAATGTGTTACATTTGAGTTATCAGTGAGTCTTATGGAATCGTCATACAAGAGTAATTTTATATCTAAAAGAAAGGAGGTAATTCACGAAATTTGATCCTGTTTTAGTTGCGTATACGATTTGTCAGAAAAAGGAGGAAATTAAATGGCAAAGTATGTATTAGCAATGGACCAAGGGACAACAAGCTCCCGATCGATTATTTTTGATGAATTAGGAATTCCTGTAAAAGCTCAAAATAAGGAGTTCGAACAAATCTATCCGAAAGCCGGATGGGTTGAACATCGCCCATTGGATATTTGGAACTCACAAATTGAAACGACTCGAAATATATTAAGAGAAGCGAATGTTTCTCCGGAAGACATCGTTGCGGTTGGTATAACCAATCAACGTGAAACCACGATTATCTGGGATAAGAATACGGGTGAGCCCATCTATAATGCAATCGTGTGGCAATGCCGTCGGACATCAGGGATGTGTGATGAATTAAAAGCAAAAGGTTGGGGAGATAAAGTCCGGGCTAAAACCGGTGTTCCGATTGATGCTTATTTCTCGGGAACTAAGATTACCTGGTTGCTTGACAATGTTCCGGGAGCTCGTGAAAGAGCTGAAAAGGGTGACTTATTGTTTGGTACCGTAGATACGTGGTTAATGTGGAAGCTCTCGGGTGGAACCGTTCATGCGACCGACTATTCCAATGCATCTCGTACCATGATTTTTAATATCCATACATTGGATTGGGATGATGAGTTGCTAGAAGCATTAAGAATACCTCGCAAAATGTTGCCGGAAGTAAAACCTTCGAGTTATGTTTATGGATTCACTGATCCTAAGATTTTTGGGGCAAGAGTACCTATTGCTTCAAGTATCGGAGATCAGCAAGCCGCCCTGTTTGGTCAAACCTGCTTTGAAGAAGGATCTTCTAAAGCTACCTATGGTACCGGTGCATTTTTGATGATGACTACAGGCAAAAAGGCTGTTGAGTCGAAAAACGGATTATTGACTACGATTGCCTGGGGGTTGAATAATGAAGTCATATATTGCTTAGAAGGGAACACATTTGTTGCAGGCGCAACGATACAATGGTTACGCGATGAGTTAAAAATGATAAAGAGTGCTTCTGAAACCGAAGAAATCTGTTTAAGCGTACCGGATACCAACGGTGTTTACTTAGTTCCGGCCTTTGTCGGCATTGCTGCTCCATATTGGGATCAATATGCCAGAGCATCGATTCACGGGATTACGCGTGGGGTAAATCGGGCTCATATCGTCCGTGCCGGGGTAGAATCGATGTGTTATCAGATCAAAGAGATTTTGGATGCCATGATTGTTGATGGCGGGATCGAATTGAAAGAGTTAAAAGTTGATGGCGGAGCTATTAATAATAATTTCTTGCTTCAGTTCCAATCGGACTTGCTCAATGTAACCGTTGCGCGACCGGTCGTCACTGAATTGACAGCATTAGGAACCGCTTATTTGGCAGGATTAGCCGTAGGATATTGGAAAAATACGGATGAATTGTTGGATAAATGGCAGCTAGATCGTAAATTCACGCCAAATATGGATGAAAAGGTCCGCGCAAAACTGTATAAAGGTTGGAAGAAGGCTGTTCAACGCTCATTGAATTGGGCTGAAGACGAAGATTAGCAAACAAATTTCTAAATATCAGGTTTACGCAAAATACCCCCTGTGGGTATTTTGCTTTTACTGAAAATATAAAATGAGTATAATCAAGTTACATCTAAGGAGTGTAACGTGAAAAAATATGATTTGACCGAGGGAAGTATATTGTCGCACGTCAAGGCGATTGCCATTCCTTCCTCCGTGGGCTTTTTCTTCAATACCATGTTCAATGTCGTGGATAGTATCTATGCCGGTCAGCTAAGTACAGATGCCCTTGCCGGACTATCCCTATCTTTTCCTATTTTCTTTTTGATCATTGCCATCGGATCAGGCATCGGCAATGGAACGTCCACATTATCGGCCATCGCCATCGGCAAGAAAGATGTTCAGGAATATCATCAGTTAGCAAGAAACTCTTTGTTTATGGCATTATTTGTCGGGATTGCATTGATTTTCCTCGCGCCTTTTGTCATTGAACCGCTCTTTCGACTGACAGGTGCCCAAGGTGCCAGTCTTTCCTTAGGCGTTGATTATACAAAGACCATTTTCTATGGTTCCTTGTTCTTCTTGCTCAATGCAGCAATCAATGGTTTATTGGCTTCCCAAGGAAATACCAAGCCTTATCGAAACTTTTTGATTATCGGATTCTTTATGAACCTCATTCTCGATCCTCTGCTTATTTTCGGTTGGTTCGGACTTCCCGCTTTAGGAACTGTGGGTGTAGCACTGGCAACCGTCATCGTTCAAATGTTTGGAACGATTTACCTGGCTTATCGTTGGATGAAATCAGACTTATTTGATTCGTCCATGCTAAGAAAAGCAAAAGCTTCACTGGCAACGATTCGCGCATTACTAAAACAAATCATTCCATCCTCGCTTAACTCCGCCACCATAGCACTGGGCGTTTTCATCATCAATTACTTTGTACTGCTTTACGGCGGTTCACAAACCATTGCGGCCTACGGAGCGGCTGTACGCATCGAACAGCTCATCCTGCTTCCGACTATCGGGCTCAATGTTGCGGTGCTTAACATCGTCGGACAAAATTTCGGGGCCGGGAAGTTTGATCGTATCCTACAGGCACGTTCGATTGTTACTAAGGTGGGGCTTGCAATCATGCTGTTCGGTATTATCATCATTTTTCCGACAGCACCTTATCTTGTTCAAATCTTCAATAATGATCCGATGGTCATTCAAGCCGGAACAACCTATCTGCGCATTGAAGTATTTGCGTTTTTGACCTATGTTTTTCTGAATATGAACATTTCCGTACTTCAAGGCATAAAGAAACCAAACTTCGCCTTATGGATAGGCATGTTCAGACAGTTTCTGCCATTTGCACTCTTCTACTTCTTAGGTACGACCTTAAACTTGGGAATTCTGGGTGTCTGGTGGGGAATTGTCATCATCAACTGGACGGCTGTAGCAATCACATTGTTCTATACAAAATCACAGTTGAAGAAACTTGAGTCTGAAATGTCACCCTCAGTATTATCAATGGAATCAGAATAGCACGGAAACGTGCTTTTTTTATGGATGCATTGAGCCTTCACTTGGCAAGTGATATACTGATAAAAAGCGGAGGTATAGATGAAATCAATGAACTTTACACAGCTTCAACTGTTTGATGGTGCGATGGGCACACGCCTGCTGGAATTGGGATATTCCTTTCGCCCTCGAATGGAAGAACTCAATATCACACATCCTGAAATCATCACGCAGATTCATAAGGAATATGTCGATGC
>JANJWY010000230.1 GCA_024709285.1 Erysipelotrichaceae bacterium | reverse complement strand
GTCTCTCGTAACGGAACCCTTGCTGAGGCTCGCAAAAGAGAGTTTTATGTAAAACCGGGCGTTCGTCGCAAATTAAAATCCGAAGCCGCCAGAAAAGCTCGCAGAAGCAAATAAAGTACTTGAAAAAGTACTTTTTTTATTCTCTGGCACAAGATATACTTAATTTAGAATGGAGTGGTTACATTTGGATCAGAAAACTACGGTTTCATTAAGTGAATTGAACATGGAAGAAATGTCCAATCTTTTCGGGGTGAATGACCGCCATTTGGCAATTCTTGAAAAGAACTATAAGGTCAGTTGCCTGGTTCGCGGAAGTCTTCTTACGATTTCCTCAGAAAGCGAAAATGCGGTAAATGAGTGCAAACGCGTTGTGCAGGCTGCGATAGGGTTAATTAAAAATAATCAGCAGCTGAGTGAGCGTGATTTCTTTTATATTATTCGGTTAGTATCATCAAATCAGGAAAAACGGTTGGAAACGCTGACTTCAACCCCTGTAGCTCGGAATTTTTCAGGGAAGCTGATCTACCCGAAGACGTGGGGTCAGAAGATTTTTATCGATGCTATCAGCCGTAATGACATAACATTTGCTATTGGACCGGCAGGTACAGGGAAAACATATCTGGCAGTCGTTTATGCTGTTGCATGTCTGAAGAATCAGGAGTTTAAAAAAATCATTTTGACCCGCCCGGCAGTCGAAGCGGGAGAAAATCTCGGGTTTTTACCCGGGGACTTGAAGGAAAAGGTAGATCCATACCTTCGGCCGCTGTATGACGCACTGCATGACATGCTGGGTGTGGAACAGACAGAGAAGATGTTAGAGAAGGGGCAGATCGAAATCGCTCCACTAGCGTATATGAGAGGCCGTACGTTGGATAATGCTTTTGTCATTTTGGATGAAGCTCAGAATACATTGCCCTCTCAAATGAAAATGTTTCTGACCCGCATGGGGTTTCGCTCAAAAATCATCGTTACCGGAGATATAACTCAAATCGATTTGCGCAAAGACCAGCGTTCCGGTTTGATTCAGGCAGTTTCTCTGTTAAAATCTATAGATGAAATAGCATTTGTTGAAATGTCTACAGCTGATGTCGTACGGCATCCGCTGGTGGCAAAAATTCTTGAGAAGTATGAAGCAAAGGAGTAAATATGGCAAGAATATTACTGATAGAGGATGAGGAGAGCATTCGAAAGCTGATTGCCTATGATTTGAAATCTGCGAAGCATGAAGTCGTTCTTTGTTCCAATGGTGAAGATGCGAAATTTAAAGGACTAAATGAGACGTTTGACTGTATGATCATCGATTGGATGCTTCCTGGAGTATCCGGAATTGATCTGGTGAAGCTGTTTAGAAAGAATAATAAGCAAGCCATCATGATCATGTTGACCGCAAAAGATGATGAAGGGGACATCCTGGAAGCCTTTGAGGCTGGTGTTGATGATTATGTGACTAAACCTTTTTCACCCAGAGAGCTTCTGGCACGCATCGGAGCTCATTTAAAGCGCAATACAGCGAAGACTGATGCGGAGTTGGTATATGAAGACATTCACTTGGATATGACGCGCAGAGAAGCTTTTATCGGCATCAAACTGATAGAACTGACCAAAAAAGAATTTGATTTACTCGAGTACTTGTTACGCAATCGCAGAATCGTTCTTTCAAGAGATGACATTCTCAATGAAATATGGAATTTTGATTATGACGGTGATACACGCATCGTCGATGTACATATTTTCAAATTACGATCAAAACTGAAAAATTCCGCAGTCACCATTCGATCGATTCGTGGCATCGGTTATGTTTTAGAGAAAAAAGATGAATAAATACTGGATTTTTTGGTGGTTCATAGCATTTTTGACAGCCTTTGTCTGGGCAATGTTTACCAGCAGTGCATTGCCTATTTTCTTTCTGTTTTTCTTCAACTCAATCTGGTTATTTCTTTTCTGGCAAAACATTAAGTCAAAAATCAGTGAATCCGAGTCATTTCTGACCAGTCAGTTAACTGCTTCTGCAAAAGATAATGTTTTAAAATCTCAGCAGCTTGCAACGCTGATCACACACATTCCATCACCATTGGCTTTGGTTGATATCAATGGTGAACTGGTCATCATCAATGACCGATTCACTAAATTAATGACTAAAAAAGAACCGGCCGTCAATTTTCAAAGCACGAGTTTACCGGTGGATGTAAGGTATTTCATTCGTGAGTCATACCTAAATGAATTATCCAATTACAAGACGATTCATTTGGATGGGATTGACTATCAAGCCCTTTCAATCCCGGTTAAAAACGGGAATCGCTATGGCGGCTGCCTGATCATTTTGCAGGATATAACACGGGTTTTGGAAGGAGAACGACAGCAAAAACGTTTTATTGCTGATGCTTCGCATGAACTTAAAACACCGATTGCTTCGATCAAAGGGATGGCAGAAATATTGAATCGACCGGAATTTGACGATATTCAGACTCAAAAGGATTTCTTGAGGCAGATAAGCAAAGAGGTCAACCGACTCGAAACCGTGGTCGCAGATTTACTGTTTATTTCAAAAATGAGTTCGAACAAGATGTATTTGGATATAGTAAAAAACGATATAACGGCCGTCATCCGTCAGGCGTATGATTCAGTTAAATCTCAGTTTGACAGAAAAGGTGTTTCTTTCAAGTTTCTAAAACAGGATATATTCATAGAAACGGATTCGAAACAGATGTATCAGGTATTTTCAAATTTACTTAGTAATGCTATTCAATATACTGACAGCGGCTTTGTCGAAGTGAACATTAAAGAATCGGAAGATAAAATAAATATTATGGTTACCGATACCGGAACCGGTATCAGCGAATCGGATCTGCCCTTTGTATTTGAACGGTTTTACCGCTCTGCCTCCGACCGCAGCCGTGAAAGCGGCGGCAGCGGGTTGGGTTTAGCCATCGTGAAGTCGATCATCCTTGCCCACGGCGGTCAGATAACCGTAAGCAGTCAAATGCAGCAGGGTACGGCATTTACCATCGAACTTCCGATTATTAACACAAAGTTAACGATTCGTTAATCGAATATTTTCATCTGATTGATATAAATACATAGAGAGGTAAGTTAACTTATGAAAATTGATGAGCGATTAAGCCAAATCGATGATACGATTTTGGAAATGGGTTACAGAGTCAAGGGGATGTTTGAAATGTCTTTGGTCGTTCTTGAGTCCGGAGATAAAGAAAAAGCGTTGTACATCGTTGAGAGTGATGATTTCATTAATAATTACAATGAAGAAATCAATAACCTTTGCATTAATGTTTTGTCTTTATTACAACCGGTAGCTTCTGACCTTCGAAGTGTCGTTTCAGCAATTAAGATTGCCAATGATATGGAACGTATCGGGGATTATGCGAAAAGCATCGCCCGTTATGTTATCCGAAACGACCGGCTTGACGATGCTTTATTGCCGGTAGCATTACAGTTGGGCAAATTGTTTGTCGATTTGTACGATAAGACCCTGAAAGCGTTGATTGATTCAGATATCAAAATGGCTTATGAAATACCGGTTTTAGATGAGAAAATCGATCAGACGTTTAAAAGCATGGGCATGTATGTTGAAGATTTGATTAAAAACGGCAATCGTCTGGAACATCCTTTTGCTACGATAAGCATGATGCGAAACATTGAGCGGGCAGGCGACCATGCTAAAAATATTTGTGAGCACTTGATTTTCAGGATTAAAGGTCAACATATTGATTTCGGATAAGAGGCATTGCCTCTTTTTTCATTAAAAAAAGGCACGATGTGCCTAAATTTCAGTGGGTTTGACTTCGTGTGTGACGTGAATATTAACGGAATTTTTAGAAATATTGCAGGCATGGTCACCGATACGTTCGATCGTACCGAGAATATCCACAAAGACACTGCCGCCGACATCGGCCAGACAAGTCTGATTCGCCATGCGATCGAAGTGTTTCTGACGGGCTTTATATTCGAGTAAGTCGAGATAGTTTTCGTCCTCAAGCACAGATGTGTGTAAATTGAAGTCTTTTTCACTGAATATCCGTAAAGCACGGGTCAGCATGTGATTCACTAAATCATACATTTGATTAATGTCTTCAATGGCCTGATCAGAAAGCTTCTCATTGGCATCAAATATCATTTCAAAAAATTCTGTCAGATTTACGGATAAATCACCGATTCGCTCAAGGTTTTTGATGATCTGTAAATTCGTTGTATATTCTTCCAAATCATTCTCGCTCAAGCCTTCACGGGCAATCAATAACAAGTAATCTGTAATTTTCGAATCTAATGAGTTAATGATTGTTTCCAATTGTAAGACGGCTTCAAGATCATTCTTATTGCCTTTAAGCAAATATTTACGAGTATCTTCAAATGCTTCTAGAGCGATGTCACCCATTTTCAATGTTACATTCTTAGAGATTTGTAGTGCTGCTGAAGGCAGACGACTGATAATTTCTGTG
>JANJWY010000139.1 GCA_024709285.1 Erysipelotrichaceae bacterium | reverse complement strand
AACAGATGGTAAAATTTATCAGTCCTCAAGGGGATATCATGGTGCTTCGACCCGACGCAACGATACCTGTGGCTCGCATGGCCGCAAAGAATTACAGAGATCGAGACGAATATTTGAAATTTTTCTACACGGCCCCCATCTTCCGACAGTTAGAAGCTCAAAAAGGGGATGAGCGAGAGTTCCTTCAAGCAGGAATAGAATTCTTTGCTAATCCAAATCCAACATGCGATGCAGAAGTCATTGCTATCGGAATCAAGACGTTGCTTGACAACGGTGTCAAAGACTTCCGAATAGATTTAGGACAAGTCGACTACTTAGGATCTCTTCTTGAAGAAGCTGAACCGGATGAACAGGCACGAAAACGGATCATTTCACTGATAGAAAGCAAGAACCAGCAAGAGTTGAAGTACTATCTCGATCAACGCTCGATCGCTACACATTACAAACAGCTGATACTAAACATTATAACCATGTACGGAATACCTGAAGAGGTATTACCGATTGCCAAAGAATGTGCTGTCAATACCAGAATGAAGGAAGCAATCAATAATTGTGAACAAGTTTATCAGATACTTGATGATTATGGCTATAAGGATTACATTATCTTCGATTTGGGCTTCACCAATCCTCTGAACTACTACACCGGAATCATTTTCAAAGGTTATGTAGCTAACTTCGGCAAAGCCATCCTGCAAGGCGGCCGCTATGATCAACTGACCCAGAACTTCGGAACATATAAACCGGCATGCGGTTTTGGGATAAACGTTAATTACCTGGTTGAAGTTGTCAGTATGTCAAAATCGATGGAATCGGTGGCATGCTACACAGATTTCCTGATACTCTATGAAATAAAGAGTCGTAAGCAAGCGTTTGAAATCAGTCAGCAACTTCAATCAAAGGGTCTCATTGTTGAAACCGATGAACTAAAGGATATTGAAAAACAGATAAAATCAGCAAAACGGAGAAATATCCGTGACATCATAAAAATTGAGAAAGATATCATTGAGACTTTGTCTGTTATTCAGAATGGAAAAGTCATTGATATTGAGGAGATATTGTAGAATGGATAATGTTAAAATCGCCATAGCTAAAGGGCGGACAGCAGATGAAGCGATCGAGTTATTCGCTAATGCAGGGATCAAGTTTGCGGATTATAGCAAAAACAGTCGAAAACTGATATTTAAAGATACATCCAATCAAGTGGAGATGATTTTGGTCAAATCCGGGGATGTTGCGATTTATGTTGAAAAAGGAGCCGCTGATATCGGAGTTGTCGGAAAAGATATCTTGCTGGAAGAAGATGCCGATGTCTTTGAAGTATTGAATCTGGAATTTGGAAAATGTCGGATGTGTGTATGCGGACGCAAAGATTTCGAACTCTCATACAACCGGAAGTTGATTGTAGCTTCTAAATATCCCAGCATCGCAAAGAACTATTTCGATTCCAAGGGGATTCATTGTGAGGTTATCAAGCTCAATGGTTCCGTAGAGTTAGCACCGATCATCGGATTGGCCGATGTGATTGTTGATATTGTAGAATCGGGTAAAACATTGAAAGAGAATCATCTGGAAGTATTGCAGGAAATCTGTGATATAAGTACCCGATTAATTGTTAATAAAGTGAGTTTGAAAACCAAGTCCAAGAGTATAAAAACCTTAATATCAAAACTAGAGGATGTGACGCAGAAAGGAGTAACTGCATGAAAATCGTAGAAGTATTAACTACAGAGTATGAGAAAATCCTGGATCGACTGATTCGACGTGGGGATGAGGACTTTTTTGAAGTTGATAAAATCGTCGAAGAGATCATCGGTGAAGTCAGATTAAAAAGGGATGATGCTCTAATTACCTATACAAAGAAGTTTGACGGAGCAGATCTGACAGGTCTGAAAGTATCTGAAAAAGAAATTGAGGATGCCATGAAGTCAGTAGATGCTGAACTTATTGAAATCATGAGGGAAGCGGCTGTTAACATCCGAGAGTATCATCAGTTTCAAGTTGAGAAAACATGGCTGCAGACCAAGTCCAACGGTGTCATGTTGGGACAGTTGATTACTCCGATTCAAAAGGTAGGTGTGTATGTGCCTGGGGGCAAAGCCATTTATCCATCAACGCTTCTGATGAACGTCATTCCTGCGCAGGTAGCAGGAGTTAAGTCTGTCACCATCGTAACCCCTCCGGATAAAAACGGGAATATCGATCCGAAAATACTGGTCGCAGCAAGTATCCTTGGCGTAAAAGATATTTACAAGGTAGGAGGAGCTCAAGCCATTGCGGCACTAGCCTATGGAACTCAGACAATTAAGGCCGTTAATAAAATCGTCGGCCCGGGAAATATCTTTGTCGCAAGAGCGAAACGCGCGGTATTTGGTCGGGTGGATATTGACATGATTGCCGGGCCAAGTGAAATCTGTGTTATTGCGGATGAAGGGGCTAACGCAAAACTGGTCGCAGCGGATCTGCTTTCACAAGCAGAACATGACGAAATGGCATCATCCATCCTGATCACCCATTCCAAAAAAATCGCATTTGAAGTCATTGGTGAGTTGGAATCTCAGGTTGAAGTCTCCTTGCGAAAAGATATCATCGAAGAATCACTGGCAAATTTCGGGTACATCTTCTTGACGAAGGATGTAGAGTCATCTATAGCCTTGGCTAATGAACTGGCCCCCGAACATCTTGAACTTATGCTCCGAGATCCGTTGTCCTACCTGCCAAAAATCGAGAATGCAGGAGCGATTTTCTTAGGTGAGTACAGTCCGGAACCCATCGGTGACTATTTTGCCGGACCGAATCATACCTTGCCCACCGCATCAACTGCGAAATTCTCTTCTCCGCTGGGCGTTTATGACTTTATGAAGAAATCAAGTATTATTTATTATTCGAAATCAGCACTTGACGAAGTATCGGATAAAGTTATAAAGTTTGCTGTAAGCGAGGGGTTGGATGCCCATGCCAATGCGCTGAGAATGAGGAAATGATATGAACAAAAACGTCAGAGCTAAAATCGCCAGTCTTGTCCCATATAAGGTAAGCACAGTGAATTACCGATGGGCTCTTAATGCCAATGAAAGTCCAATCAATCTGTTTAGTGACTGGCAAGATGAAATCATAGCTGAGATGGCAAAGGAGAGCATTAATCTGTACCCCAGTTCGAATTGTGACAGTCTGAGGGATATGCTATCAGAAATCAATGGATGCTTACCTGAAAATATCATTTGCGGAAACGGTTCGGATGAAATCATCAAAATGATCACAGAAGTATTTGTTGATCAACAGGACAAAGTGATCATACCGACACCGACCTTCTCAGAGTACTTTACATCAGTAACGGTTGCCGGTGGAGAAATCGTACCTGTAAAGCCAAAAACCGATTTCACATTCGATGTGGACGCAATCATTCAAGCAGCCAACCAAAATCAAGCGAAATTGATTTTTCTGTGTGTGCCCAATAATCCGACCGGACTGGCCATGACAGATTCAGATATCGCACGAATCATAGATGAAACAGAAGCTATCATCGCCATTGATGAAGCTTACTATGAGTTTTACGGAAAAACATCAAGACTGACAGCGTTGATCAATGAGCGCGTGATCATCATGCGGACATTATCCAAAGCATTTGGAGTAGCCGGCATCCGGTTGGGATATGCCATGGCCCATCCCGACACGATTGATTTGATTCAACGGGTACGCATGCCATACAACATCAGCGCACTTACTCAAGCTGTGGCTAGAGTTGCTCTGCAAAATATCGATCAGATCAATTCCATCACTCAAATCATGATTGATGAGCGCAAACGTATAGTCGATCAGTTGAGACATTTAGATTTGGAGATTTTTGACAGTCATACCAATTTTATTCTTTATCGCAGTGACAAAGCGGATGAACTGCTGACTGCATTTGAGAAAAACCGGATCGGGGTTCGAGTTTATCCCAAAGATCCGTCGTTAAAGAATTGCATTCGGATCAGTTTAGGAACAAAAGAAGCCAATGATGCGGTCGTAGCCGTATTCAAGGAGGTTGTAAACAATGTCTAGAAACGCACAAATAGAACGCAACACGAACGAAACCAAAATCAAACTGAGTTTTGATTTGGATGGTAAAGGTAACTATAACATTTCCAGCGGTGTCCGCTTTTTTGATCATATGCTCGAACTTTTCACCAAGCACGGTCGATTTGATTTGACCGTGGAATGTGTCGGGGATGTTGATGTGGATGCGCATCACTCGGTTGAAGATATCGGTATATGTCTGGGATCAGCCATCAAAGAAGCACTGAATGACAAAAAGGGCATTCTTCGCTATGCGACCGCCTTTACACCCATGGATGAAGCACTCAGCCGGATATCACTGGATATAAGCAACCGCAGCTTCTTGGTTTTTGATGCGGATTTTACCAATGAGCGAGTCGGCGATCTTCCAAGCGAACTGGTTGAAGAATTCTTTCGTGCCGTCGCGTTTAATGCAGGACTTACATTGCACATCACTATGGAATATGGCAAGAACAATCACCACATGATCGAAGCGATTTTCAAAGGATTTGGCCGGGCACTGCGCGATGCAACGCGCATAGATCCTTCAATCGAAGGCGTTCTGTCGACCAAAGGACAGTTATAAGTATGATTGTCATCGTTGATTATGGTGTTGGAAATATTCGCAATGTCGAGCGTGCATTTACAAAGTTAAACATGGAAGTGATTGTGACGCGTGAAATTGAAAAAATCGACCAGGCTTCGGCTATTATTTTGCCGGGCGTCGGTGCTTTTCGTGATGCCATCAACAATTTGAAGAAGTATGATTTGGTTGAATGTTTGCGCCGAAATGCGGAGAAGGGGACGTGGATCATCGGTATATGTCTGGGCATGCAGTTGCTCTATGATAAAAGTTATGAGGATGGCGAATATGATGGATTGGGTTTGTTGCGGGGTGACATAGTAAAGTTTGTTGACAGCGAACTGAAGGTTCCGCACATGGGATGGAATCAGTTGGTCAAAAGGCGTGATGATGAAATCGCCCGAGGTTTGTCTGAAAATGATTACGTATACTTTGTTCACTCGTACTATCTGAGAAATGAAAATCCTGATTCCGTGATATGTACGAGTTACTATGGCGTGGATGTGCCGGCCATCATCCGAAAGAATAATATCATCGGCATGCAGTTTCATCCGGAAAAAAGCAGTGCGGTGGGTGTCAAAATTCTAAACAATATAAAGGAGTTGATCGTATGATCGTATTTCCGGCTATAGATATCCGTGATGGCAAGTGTGTCCGGCTGATCCAAGGGCGTGCCGATCAACAAACGATTTACTTCGAGGATCCTGTTGAAGTTGCCTTGCTGTGGCAATCGCAAGGAGCGACCTATTTGCATGTCATCGATCTGGATGGTGCCTTTGGTCAAAGCCAGAAGAATCGGAAAGTCATTGCGGATATTGTCAAACAATGTAAGATTCCGATTCAGGTCGGTGGAGGTGTGCGATCGCTCGAAGATGCAAAAGAGCTGTTGGATATAGGCGTAGACCGTGTCATTGTTGGCACTGCCGCAATCAAAAATCCAAAGCTTCTTGAACAAATGCTTTCTTTGTATCGTGAAAAAGTCGTTGTCTCACTGGACTGTCTGAATGGCTTCATTCAGGTTGAGGGTTGGACGGACGGAAGTATTATTAATGCCTTAGAGTTTGCGCAAACGTTGAAGAAAAAAGGTGTTGAAACCATCGTTTATACCGATATTTCCAAAGACGGAATGTTGGAGGGACCGAATTTTGAGCAATTATCCCAAATTCAGGAAAGCGGTCTGAATGTCATTGCTTCCGGCGGGATTTCAACGATAAATGATGTCATCAAGGTCAAAAATATGGGGATCTACGGTGTGATCGTTGGTAAAGCCCTGTATGAGAAGAGAATCAATCTGAAAGAGTTGATGGAGGTCGTATGCTGACAAAACGTATCATTCCTTGTCTCGATGTCCGTAACGGACGGGTGGTCAAGGGAACCAAGTTTACAGACATCAAAGATGTCGATGACCCGGTGGTATTGGCAGAATTCTATGCGAAAGCCGGCGCAGACGAGCTTGTCTTTTATGATATCACGGCATCGAGTGATGACCGGGACATCTTTTTGGATATCGTCAGAAAAACCGCGGATACCATCGATATTCCATTCACCATTGGCGGTGGCATTCGCACGTTGGAAGATTTCGACCGGCTGATGAAGGCTGGAGCGGATAAGGTATCCATCAATTCGGCAGCGGTCAAAGATCCTGCGTTGATCAAAGAAGCTGCTTTGCGTTATGGCAGCCAATGTGTTGTGCTTTCCATGGATGTGAAAATGAATAAGGAATCTCGCTGGGATGTTTATGTCAAGGGTGGCCGTGAGAACACCGGATTGGATGCGGTGGAATGGGCGAAGCAGGCTGTGACTTTGGGTGCCGGAGAGATCGTACTGAACTGTATTGAT
>JANJWY010000134.1 GCA_024709285.1 Erysipelotrichaceae bacterium | reverse complement strand
ATCTCCTTTCCCCAGAGTGGCTATATGCTAACCATAATCAGATTATAGGTTAAAAGTGTTGATATTTCAAACAATATTCCAAATTTATCATCATCATTTTCATTGTTTCATTTGTTACAAACAAAACAAGCGAAGACTTGTTGAAAGTGATAAAATAGAAGTGAGCCATGGGAGGAATCCTTATGAGAAAAAAAATAGTGTTATTGTTGATATTACTTATTTTCACATTGACAGCGTGTTCATCCTCTTCCATCAAAACCGGACGCTATGTGATGGAGAATACTGAAACAGAAGAATGGTCATGGATCGATATCAAAGACGGAAACATTTATGAGTTTAACCGAGCCGGTAATGTCTCATATCGGCCCAGTGGTAAGTATACGGTTGAAGGCGACAGACTGATTTTGAATGTCGGCGATAACTCCTCCTATACATTTATCATTGAAGGAAATTCACTGATTTTCGAAAGTACAACGACCAATGGCAACTTTATAAAAAAAGGCACGGTATACACTCTGAAAGGTAAATAAAAAAGCGGGTCAAACCCGCATTAAATACTCTTGATTTTCGGCCGATAAGCCAAAGACAAAATTAATGGAATCGACAGTGATACCGCAAAGATCATCAGCGTCGTGTCATATCCCAGACTGTTGACCAGAATTCCGGCTAATAACGGTGTGATAAATGTCGGTACCCCGTTGAAAAGCGCCATGCCCAGCATCTGCCCGGTCGATTTCAGATGTACCGGTGTTTCATCATCGATCAGAACTTTCTGCGCGATCATGTATAGCGGAAAGGTCAGCATTTGCATGCCCGATACCGCAATCAGCAGAAACGGTGTCTGAACGATGGCATATAAAACAAACCGAAGGATATAAAAGATGATTGAAAATATGAGAATTTTCTTGCTTCCAAGCTTTATCAGCATCCAACCGCCTAAGAAAAACAGCGGTAATTCCATAATGGCCTGAAACGACCACTTAAATGCGACATCATCATTGCTTCCGCCCACAAACAGGATTTTATCAATGACCGTATACATATCCGCCGTCATGACGACGCTGACCAATACGAATATGACCATTAACATGATATACGGTTTGTGCGAAAGCAACTGACGGATATCACTGAAGCGCAGCGGTGCTTCCGTTTTGACTTTCTTGGCATCCGGTAACGTACTGGCAATCCCGTAAGTAATCAATGCGGCAATGGCCATAAACAAACCGAGATACTGATAGCCAAAGGATGTGACCAGAAAGGATGTCAGCGGCGCACCGATGGCCCAGCCGATTGCACCAAAAGCGCGGATCATTCCGAAGTTATCGCGGACTTTTTTACCGGTTTCAATGGTCCAGGTTTCCAACAGTCCGTTGGTAACCCGAAACAGACCGCCCACAAAGGATACGGCAATAAAATGAAAAAAGAAGACTTGTGATGTCACATAATACATCAATACCGAGGATATGGTGAATACGATCCAAAACAATCCGAAGAACCGCTTGACCGTATGATATCGGTCGCATAAATACCCGCTCCACAGTTGTCCGAAGAAAGCCACAAAAGCAATCGTTGACAGGATGATGCCTCGTTGCAAGGGATCATAACCGACATAAATCAAAAACGGGATCATTTGGGTAAATGCCAGTGCCAAACTTATAAAAGCAACCAGATAAAGCACAAAGTTAATCGCAAATATTCTTTTTTCGTTCATTATCTTACCCCAATTCAGCCGATAAAGGTTATTTCTGTTATAACTATATCACAATCGACATCGAATGGGTCCACTAAAATTTCATCGACTTCCTGAAATGAAAAAGCAATACCGATTTTTCTGGCTGATGTCTGTTTAAGATAGCGATCATAATATCCTTTGCCATGCCCGATGCGATGCTTATTTTTATCAAAAGCCACGATGGGAACAATGATGACATCGAGCTGTTCTGGATCTGCCTTGTCGTTTGTCTGTGGTTCCAATATCCCGAAACTGCCCACAGCCAAATCTTTAAACGAAGAAATCTTGAAAAAGTCCATGGATTCACCCGTGACCTTGGGAGTATATATGGAAATATCTTTATCCCAAAACCAATGTTCCATCAATCCGTAGGTATCCACTTCCCCGCGCGTCGAGCAATAAATTCCGATCCGCTTGGCATCACCGATGGCCATCAGTACATTTTCCTTGATTTGTTCTTCCTTTAATAAGCGTAAAGACAGGGCAAGCGCCTGTCTTTTTTCTAGCATTTCTTTTCGGATATCGGCTTTCATCAACCGATGGATCCTTCCATCTCTAAACGTAACAACTGATTGAGCTCTACCGCATATTCCATCGGCAGCTCACGGGTAAAGGGTTCAAGGAATCCTAAAATGATGGTTTCAGCCGCCTGTGCTTCCGTCAATCCGCGCGACATCAAGTAGAACAATTGCTCTTCCGAAATCTTGGAGACAGATGCTTCATGTTCGACGGTCGAAAGATGGGTATTGACGATGTTGGTCGGTAAGGTATCACTGCGCGAAAGATCATCCAGTAATAAGGTATCACATTCGATTTTCGATTTTGCGCCATAAGCATTGGCATTGTGCTTGATCATTCCGCGATAATTCACTGAACCGCCATTGCGGGCGATTGATTTTGAGATGATCGTGCTGGATGTGTTCGGCGCAGCATGAATCATCTTCGCACCGGCATCCAAGACCTGTCCTTTACCGGCGACAGCGATTGAAATCGTCATGCCGCGGGCATATTCCCCGGCCAAAAAGCAAGCTGGATATTTCATGGTGATCCCGGAACCGATGTTGCCGTCGATCCATTCCATGACGCCGTGATCCAATACTTTGGCCCGTTTGGTTACCAGATTCAAGACATTGGGCGACCAGTTTTGAACGGTCGAATAGCGGCATTTCGCATGTTTATGGACGATGATTTCAACGACAGCCGCATGCAAAGAGTCTTTCGCATAGATCGGTGCCGTGCAGCCTTCGACATAATGCACATCCGCACCTTCATCGACGATGATCAGCGTACGCTCAAACTGTCCCATGGATTCGGTATTGATACGGAAATAGGATTGCAGCGGTTTGTCGAGTTTGACTCCCGGAGGGACATAAATAAACGATCCGCCCGACCAAACCGCACTGTTCAGTGCCGCGAATTTATTGTCATTGAAGCCGACGACCGAAGCGAAATATTTCTTGAATAAATCCGGATACTGACGCAGTCCGCTGTCGGTATCCAGGAAAATGACGCCTTTGTCTTCCACTTCTTTTAACATGTTGTGATAGACGACTTCCGATTCATATTGCGTTGACACTCCGGCCAGAAATTTGGCTTCCGCTTCCGGAATGCCCAGTTTGGCAAAGGTATCTTTGATCGTCACCGGCACATCTTCCCAACGGTTCTCCATCCGTTCACTCGGTTTGATGTAGTAGGTGTAGTCATCAAAATCGATTTGTGAAAGATTAGCTCCCCACGTCGGCATTTCCTTCGCCATAAAACTCTCATAAGCCTTCAGTCGGAACTGTGTCATCCATTCCGGCTCGCCTTTGAGTTTGGAGATTTCTTCGACGATTTCACGGCTGATGCCCTTCTTCGTCCTGTATATACTTACGTCTTTATCAGAAAAGCCGTATCTGTATTCATCTTTTGGTATATTGACATTGTTCTCAGTCATGTTTACCCTC
>JANJWY010000094.1 GCA_024709285.1 Erysipelotrichaceae bacterium | reverse complement strand
AGTCGTGATGATTTTTTGATGCGGCCGGATACTCATAAAAGTCTTTTTCGTATCTTTCAATGCACATCTGAGATATACCGCGATAAATATCGTCTTCAATTGAAGCAATGGCTGCATCGATTTTACCTTTTAAGAATTCTTTGGAATATTTAGACACATTCACAAAGGCGGTCGGATCAAAATCCCCTATGACCGGCAACACATTGTGAATGCGTAACTGAAGCGAATTGCGGTATTTCAGCACTTCACCGACGATCGTAACGATTCTGCCCGGTTCGGCCAGTGCTGCCTGTTCTTCCTTTACATCCCATAATTTGCCTTCCATGCTTCCGGTTTTATCTTGTACCACCAACGACATATAAGGTGCACCGGCCGTAGTAACGCCGCGTGTTGACTGTGTGATCAATAACGGCTGATTGATTTTTTCAGCTTCTGACCAACTACTCACTGTCTTTTGATTCATTTTCGAGCTCCATTTCTTCTACGACTTCATTGATATCACTAAACTTGAATCCCTGAGTCGCTAAGGCCTTCTTTATGGCCATTCGTAATTCTTTCTGATTGGTGAACTTTCGTTTCAGACGGTTTGCGGCTTTGAGTGCCGCTTTGAACAAATTCTGCCTCTCTTGAACGATTTCGTCCTCAAAACTTAAAAACGTCATGGCTTGGTCAGCAGTAGATGAATCATAACCCTGCAATAAGAGCTTCTGTCTGATTTTCTGCTTTTTGGCTATCAACGAACGACCCCCGATCGTCGGCTGGATTTTCTCTGCCCATCGAATGGCCAGGTTCAATTCATTGTCAGAGGACTCCGTTGAAAATGCATCCAAAATAAGTCCTTCTTCAATTCCTTTTTCTTTGAGAGTTTTGATGATTCGGCTTTTCCCCATCAGCAATGCCCTCAAATTCAATACCATCGTATGCGTATAACGCAAATCATCGATATAACCGCGTTGAAGCAGATGGTCGATGACCGCATTGATCTGAACGTTCGTGCAATCCGTATTTTCATTTAAGAAATCAAAGATTTCCTTTTTCGTGCGATCTTTGACCGCCAGTTTTCGGATGGATGCTTGATAAGCCTTCGCAACTTTCTCATCATCGCGATAGTCATCCCAGGTTTTTTCTGATACCATCTTACCCTTCACCAACTCTCTTGCCAAACATACATCCGTCAGCATCGTCACCACAAACCGATCGGTACGATTACTGGCACTGATTTCCGCAATTTCATCTTTTATCATAACACTTTCAATGCGATATGTATTGGTATATCTCTCAATGGCCACCTGATAAACAGATGCAATGGCCTTCGCGAAGCTTCGCATATCGTAGATATCGACTTGTTTTCGGGCATCAAGACGCATCTTTGCTTGGGATTGCGGATCCGTTTTCAGCCATTCTTCGACACGTTGCGCAAACTCTTGAGGTGAGCGGAAGAAATATCCGGTTTTACCTTCTTCAATCAAACCGATCAAGACATCATCCGGTCGGGCGAATACGGGCAGTTGAGATGCCAGTGCTTCGATATAAGTCATGCCTTGAGTTTCGGTCAGTGATGCTGACACGAATGCATCGCTGGCATGATAAAAAGCCGGAACCTGTTCTGCCGGTTTTTTACCGACAAAGGTGATGATGTCCTGAAGTTTAAGCGTGTTTACTTTTTCAAGGAGGGTATCCATTTCGGGCCCGCCACCGACGATCAGAAATTTAACAGGTAATCCTTGTTCTTTGATGTATCTAAAACCGTCAATCACAAAATCGATGCTCTTCTCTTTGGCTATCCGACCGACAAACAGTATGATTTTGTCATCTTCACTGGCCCGAGCCATATCACGTATTTCTTTAAGACGATCTTCACCGGTCAGATGGCGGTCGAACCGTTCCAGGTCTAGTCCGGTTGGAACGATGAAAATCGGGCGTTGAATATTGTAGCGCAATAACATGTCCTTTGTTTTCTGAGATGGTGCAATTATGGCTTCACAAGAAGAGCCATACAATCGGCTGATCCTTTCGATGGTCTTCTTCGCGAAAACATCGATGGTCTTTGAATTGAATACATTGACATAATGCGTGTAGTCCTCATATGTCGTGTGATAGGTAGATACGATGGGAAGTTTAAGCATCTTTCCGCAAAAATGGCCAAAAATACCTGCCCCAAATTCAGTATGAACATGTATGATATCCAGTTTCATCTCTTTGATGATGTTGTATGCCTTAAAGTGCAGTGGTGCTGTGGCAACATAACCGTACATTTGCTTTATTTCTATTCCGGGTAATCGTAAAATCCGATTTTCATAGGTCGTGTGAATTAATGAGGGATGGGTCGTTATGACGAAAACATCGTGCCCGTCATTTTCCAGTGCACGTTTCAATGTAACGATCGATGTGACAACGCCGTTGATATCGGGCAGATAAGAATCAGCAAACATTCCGATGCGCATGAGTTAGTCCTCCTATTTATTACGATTGACAAATTTATACAATACAAATGTGATTCCGCCGATGATCATGACGAGATAGAAATTACTTAATCGCCAGATGATCATGGTGGCTGAAGCGTTGATATACCCCATGATCGTTGTAAACATTAAAATGAATGTCGCTTCGGTACCGCCGCTGGCTCCAGGGATGGGTATAAATGCATTGATCATTGCCACGAATGCAGACAAGGCCATGACATCAAGCCAAGAGTAACCTTCCAATAGTGTTATGCCCAATGATTTCATTGCCACAAACGGCAGGAAGTAGTAGAACATCAGCCGGATGATATTTAAACATACAACTTTGGTAATCAATGGTTTATGTGAGGGAATCTTCGCCTTCTCAATTTGAAAGCGATCAATTTGTTCTTCCATAAAGGCAATTGATTTCTCTTTGTCCTTGATCAACCGCATTTTTATGCCGATTTCGATGCCCCGGGTGGATACCCAGTTATGAAACCGGGGAAGCCGTGCCAATGACCATAAGCCGAAAATAATCGAAGCATTGATCAAAAAGCCAAAAAAGACAAAGATGAACAGTGGTGAATGACTATTGAAGAAGTATTGGAAGCGAAAGAACATCAAGATGAAAACGGTGACTACCATCGTGCTTTGATAGATGATGAAGTCTAGCCATAATACGCTTGCTGCATCACTCAGGGGTACTTTCTGCTTAGTGAAGACATATACCTGAGCAAACTGGCCACCGGATGCACTGGGTGTGATGCCGTGGAAAAATGAGGCAATCAACGCATTGATGATGCCCTGTCGGTACTTGTATTTCGGGTTGGACATGCGGGTCAGCTGAGTCAGGATGATGCCGATAAGCGCGTGATAAAACAATACCATCAGTATAACAACTATAAACCAGCCCCATTGAATGGACTGCAGTGCAAGCAATATCTCGTCAACAAAATCCCGTATCGTCAGATATAGTGCAGATACTGTAAACACCAGAATAAGCAATATATTGAAAGTGTAGCTTTTAAATATTTTTTGCATTACATTTTCCTCGACTGTATTATATATCATAATACAGTTTGACACAACAACTATCGCTTATCATAGTTATATGCTTATCTTTCATAGTATAAAAGATTCACAGGTTAAGTTCAAGATTGTGAATAACAATAAAAACAGCCGCCGGTTAGGGCGGCTGTCAAATGAGGACTAGTCTCTGGCCAACTTCATCAAACGATTGAAACGTTTTTCGGCATCGCTTGCTGCTTTTTCAAGCAGTGTTTCTGCTTCAAACGGATTGGCATTCGGTAATTGGTTGAAACGTGTTTCATTCATCACGAAGTCACGGAATTTTGTGAAGTCCGGTTTTGCGTAATCCACGGTCAACGGTTTTTCGGCATCCGGGTTGTAACGGTACAATGTCCAGTATCCACACTCAACCGCACGTTTCTGGGTGATTTGGTGATTGGATAAGCCACCGCTGATACCATGTTCGATACACGGCGAGTAAGCGATGATGACGGATGGTCCGTTGTAAGCTTCAGCTTCCTTGAATGCTTTGATGGTTTGAACGCGGTTTGCGCCCATGGCGATGCTTGCGACATAAACATGTCCATACATCATTGCCATCATGCCCAAGTCTTTTTTGCCTGTCGGCTTACCGCCGGCCGCAAACTTCGCAATCGATGCGGCTTGAGAAGCTTTGGACGACTGACCACCGGTATTGGAATATACTTCGGTGTCTAAAATCATAATATTGACATTCATGTTGTTGGCGATGACATGATCCAATCCGCCATAACCGATGTCATATGCCCAACCGTCGCCACCGACGATCCAAACGGATTTCGATACGAAGTCGCGGGCACTGGCCAATAATTCCTTGGCAACAGCAACTTTCGATTTTTCGAGTTCTTCCACCAGTTTCGGTGCAAGTTCTTTTTCCTGGTTGCGATCGCCCTTAACAGCCAAGTATTGTTCAACGACGGCTTTCAATGCCGGTTCAAATGATTCTTTGTTTGCTTCCATGACTTCGACCAGACGTTTCGCCTTAAATTCCTGAGCGATCTTCATACCGAAGCCATATTCAGCATTGTCTTCAAACAGTGAGTTGCCCCAAGCAACACCCTTGCCACTCTTATCGGTGACAAACGGTGTCGACGGAGTCGAACCGCAGTAAATCGAGGTACATCCGGTTGCATTGGCAATCATCATATCCTGACCGAACAACTGGGATACCAAACGGTAGTACGGTGTTTCACCGCAACCGGCACAGGCACCCGAAACTTCGAAGTACGGCATCAAAAATTGTGTACCCTTGATACTGTCCGTCGGGAAGAATTCGGATTTGTAACGGGTTTCCTTGTAAATATAGTTGGCTAACGGAGCTTCGTGCAACTGCTCATTGACATCGGTCATGACCAGCGCTTTCTTGCCGCCCTTACCCGGACACTCAACGGAGCACAGTGAACAGCCGACGCAGTTATCCGGAGATACCATGACGCGGTAACGCAGATGTTCGACACCCTTGCCTACCGGGGTGATGGTTTCAAATTCCTGAGGAGCATTCTTCACTTCTTTTTCGTCAAGCAAGAATGTGCGGATGGTTGCATGCGGACATACAAATGAACAGAATCCGCATTGGATACAGTTTTCCGGAATCCATTTCGGCACTTGAGTAGCGATGGTGCGGTGTTCGTTGAATGCGATGTTGTTACGCATCGAGCCATCCATCAATCCGTGTTCGGAGAATGCCGATACCGGAAGATCATAGCCTTCTAAGTTATTGATGGCTGCGACATGTTGATCGAAGTATTCATCGCCGGTCAAAGTACGAGTTTTGCTCATCGGTAATTCTGCCCATTCAGTTTTGACAACGACTTCATGAAGTCCGTCTTTACCGGCATCGATGGCTTTGTAGTTAAGTTCAACGACTTCATCACCTTTTTTACCATAGGTATACTCAGCTGCTTGCTTCATGTATCCCAGAGCTTCTTCATAAGGAAGGATGCTTGGGTTTAAGGCAAAGAACGATGCTTGTAAAATCGTGTTCGAGCGACGGCCCATACCGATTGCTTCCGCAATAGCATTGGCATCGATAACGAAAAATCTTGCTTTCTTTTTGGCTAACTGTGCTTTGACACGGTTTGGCAAATGGCTTTCAATATCTTCGGCTTTATAACCGGTCGACAATAAGAAGGTTCCACCTTTTTTCAGGTTGCGCAGCATATCATATCTGAACAAATAGCTGTCGAGTGAGCAGGAAATAAAGTCTGCGTTTTTAATGTAATAGGTCGAGCGGATCGGTGATTTACCAAAGCGCAAGTGCGAGCGGGTTGCTCCGCCGGCTTTCTTAGAGTCATAAGCGAAATACGCTTGTGAGTATAAGTCGGTGTGATCACCGATGATTTTGATGGAGTTTTTGTTTGCGGATACTGTACCGTCAGAACCTAAACCGTAGAACAGGCAAGATGTGTAATCATTCTTGACACTGAAATCCGGATCGACTTTCAGGGACAGATGTGTGACATCGTCATTGATGCTCAATGTAAAGCCGGTGAACGGATTTGCACTGTTTAGGTGATCATAGACCGCTTTGATATCGGCCGGTTGGGTATCTTTGGAAGATAAACCATAGCGTCCGCCAATGATCGTTTCAATGCCGTTGTAACCGTGCAAAGAATTGTAAATATCAACAAACAATGGTTCGCCGATTGAGCCGACTTCTTTGGTACGGTCCAAAACAGCGATTTTCTTTACGGATGCCGGTAAGACTTCCTTTAAGAATTCTACCGAGAACGGACGGTACAAGTGAACTTTGATCATACCGACTTTTTCGCCGGCTGCGTTTAGTGTATCGATGACTTCAGCTGCCGTTTCGGTGACTGAGCCCATCGCAATGATGATACGGTCAGCGTCCGGTGCGCCATAGTAAACAAACGGAGCATAGTGACGGCCGGTCAGTTTCGAAATTTCTTTCATATAATCCGCAACGATGGCCGGTACTTTTGCGTAATGTGAATTTTGTGCTTCACGTCCTTGGAAGTAGATGTCGTCGTTTTCAGCTCCTCCGCGGGTCACCGGGTTGGTGTGCGGGTTCAGTGCGTTGGCGCGGAATCTTTCCAGGCCTTCTTTGTCGATCAGTTTAGCCAAATCTTCGTAATCGATGACTTCGATTTTTTGGATTTCGTGCGATGTGCGGAAACCGTCAAAGAAGTGCATACACGGAACGGATGCCTTGATTGCGGTTAAGTGGGCAACGCCGGCCAAATCCATAGCTTCTTGGACGGAGTGCGATGCGATCATCGTAAATCCGGTCTGACGTACTGCGTAAATATCTTGGTGATCACCAAAGATGGATAAAGCA
>JANJWY010000076.1 GCA_024709285.1 Erysipelotrichaceae bacterium | reverse complement strand
CGACCAACCAATACGACACGATTTACCATGTTGTCCTCCTTACTCTTCTTCTTTGTTGATGATTAAGTAGCGAACGATGTTGCTGTTGATTCGATTGAGACGATCCAACTCTTTAACACCTGCTTGATCAGCTTCGAAATTACCCACGACATAATAACCTTTTGTCATGTGGTTGATTTCATATGCAAACTCACGCATACCCCACTCTGTTACTTCCCCGACGACTCCACCATTTGTTGTGATGACTTCGTTCATGTTAGCAATAAGAGCTTGGCGTGCGGCATCATCGAGTGATGCGTTTACAATGAACATGATCTCATACTTGCGCATTGTGACACCTCCTTGTGGTCTATTGGCCTTTTCAGGCAAGGAGCGAATATTTATATATCCACCCGTATCGAACATTATAACAGAATTAAGCAACCATGTAAACCAAAAAAAAGCACCAACGGTGCCCTTGTTTTGCTATTTTACATCATCCGGTGTCGTTATTTTAATATTGGCATACGAGCCTTCAATAACCCGGATCCGGGTATTGGAACATAGCTCGGCAATCTGTGCGTCATCGGTTGCATTCAAACCGATATCATACGCCTTGTTATAGCATTTCAATATCAGCGAAGTCTTAAACGCCTGCGGTGTCTGAGCCAGCATATGTTCTTCGCGATCAACGGTGGCAGCGATATAATCCCCATCCATCTTCTTAATCGTGTCTTTCGGTTTGACCGCTAAGATTGCAGCATCTTCCTGTTCCATCGCATTCAGCAAGCGATTGACACAGTCCATCGGCAGCCATGGACGGGCTCCATCATGGATCAGCACGACATCCTCGGTTACCGCCATCAATCCATTAAAAACACTGTCCTGACGGGTATCTCCGCCATTGACCGAAACGATCTTCCCGGATTCGTTCTGTCTGACGATCCTCGGCATATCCGTCCGATTGGTCACGATGACAACCTGTTTGCATCGCGGATCATTTAAAAACAGTTGGAGCGTTTGTTCTAAGACTGTTTTACCTTCTTTAAGGGCGTAAAACATCTTGTTATACCCCAATCCCATGCGCGTCCCTTTGCCGGCCGCGACAATCAGTGCTGAATAGTTCATAGGCCACCTCTTAATCTTTTACCTATTTTAACACTTTTTCATTTTATTTTCATTGATTTTATTTTCGATATTCGGTTGTATTCATTTTCGATTGCTCTTATAATGAAAGTGTTGAATAGGTGTTTAACCGACTTAATAGGGAATCCGGCCCACCGGAGCTGCCCCAGCAACTGTCGATACCGACGACAAAAACAAACCACTGTGCAAACGGGAAGGGTTTTTGAAGGGTGACGTATCAGCCAGTAGACCTGCCTAATTCAAAAAATTTCTGTTTTATCTTCTGGGTGAAAGATAAAAAGGCAACAAACTTGTCTTTTTTCGCACATCCTCGGGTGTGTTTTTTTATGGGAGGAACAATGAAGAAGAATTTATCACGTATTATCGTTGCTGTGGTAGCGGCAGCCCTGCTTTATGTCGGTGTTTCATATCTGACGAAGCCGCCGGTCGAACAAGGCAGTAAGGAAGTGACGCTCATCATGAGCACAAAGCTTGAGGGTGAAGTCAAAGAGGTATTCAAGAAGACGTTTAAAACGGATGCCGAAATGTTGGGCGACCTTCTCGAAGAAGGTGTTGTCCGCGCATACTTTACCATAGAATTATCGGGAAGTAAGACCGATGCTTATGGACGTTTTATTGTAGCAATCAATGAATTTAAAACCGAAGACTCAAACAAAGGACCCTGGTGGATTTACGATTCGAAAACCAATGAAACATGTGTAACAGCTGGATACTGTTCCGGAATCGATGCCACCCCAGTATACGATCAAGACGTCTTCGAATTTACATTTACCGACAGTTTCGAGTAATGAAACCCGTCGTTCGCTTAGTCGTCATATCACTGCTAAGCGCATTATTGTTGGTCGTACAAATCGCATTGGCTGTGGTCCCCAATGTCGAACTGGTATCCTTGCTCATCCTCATCTATACCCTGTTGCTGCCCTTGCCTACGGCATTGGGCATCGTCGGAATTTTCGTGACCCTCGAATTTATCGTTTGGGGGTTTGGGGATTGGGTCATCGGTTACTATTGGATTTGGCCGGTGTGGGTTTTGCTTGTTTATTTTACGAAATGGATCAACAAAGACGATCCCCATCGTTGGGCATTGCTCGGTGCATTTTGGGGAATATTGTTTGGAATCCTCTTCTCTTTACACCACGGGATCCTTTATGGCATGACATATAGTTATGCTTATTGGATCAGGGGCATTTCTTTTGACATTATACACGCAATATCGAATTATATTCTTATGTTGCTAAGTTATCGTGTTATATTTAATATACTAAAGAAACTGCTTGAAAGGCTAGGTGTATCGTATGAAAGTAACCACAAAAACCGGTGATCAAGGTCAGACCGGCGTTTTTAACCAACGAGTAGAAAAGGACAGTCTTGTTATCGATCTGTTGGGTCATCTAGATGAAGTCATGGCTCACATGATTGATGCTTATGCTGAGTTTCCGGAAGCGAACCCAGAGCTGAAAGAGAGGGTCGATGAGTTGATTTTGATAGCATCGATCGTGGCCGGGTTTAAAAAGGAAGAAGATTTCAAGGAAGAAAGAGTTGCTCATTTAGAAGAGATGATCCGCTTGCACAATGAGAAGTGTTATGGATTTGTCTATCCTTTTGATAATCCGATGAAAGCACGGTTGAATGTTTTACGTACCGTCGTTCGCCGTTGTGAGAGGGTCATGGTTCGGACATTCAAAGAAAACACGGATTTTCCGCTTATCCGTGTGTATATGAACCGCTTATCCGACTATGTTTTCATCTTAATCAACCGATAGACTTCATGATATTATTTTCATAAGTTTCATGAGTTGTGTGCACTTAATTTATGTTAGAATAAAGAGTATCTTAGGTAAGAGGAGGAATATGTATGAAGTATCGTGAAGGAACCATATCGAAAATCAATAACGATATCCGCAACCATTTTCCCCATCTTTTCCCTATCGAAGAAAGTTTTCATGTTACGCATTCCGGCGTTTCCAGATTGGTTATGTTGGATCGTTATGCACAAAAAGACCGCAGTTTAAAGACTTTGGGTGTTGATGACATCGTTGTGACGATCGTTAAAGATGATCCCAAATTCCCGGCTCGCGGAATCGGTTTGGTCAAAGAAATCGATGCACAGCAGGAAACAGCCCTAATCGAATTGGAAGAAGAATGGCGGTCATCGTGTGAAAATGAGTCAGAAGCGGAAACCGGGTTAATACGACGTCCCTTCAAGAAAATCGACAAGCCGATGGAAATCTACTATGAGCAGATTGCCAAACGGGTCGGTAAAGCTTTGGCATCTACAGAAAACAGCGAAGCAAACCGCGAACAATATGCGCAGCTTTTTTATCATCAGTTAAAAGATTTAAACGTCGTTCCGGCAGGCCGTGTTCTTTATGGAGCCGGAAGCGGAACGGAAGTAACATATTTCAACTGTTTCGTCATGCCTTTTGTGCGGGATTCCAGAGGCGGAATCGCTGATCATCGCAAAGAGGTCATGGAAATCATGTCACGAGGCGGCGGTGTCGGTACCAATGGTTCGACGCTTCGTCCGAAAGCTGCCCCGGCCAAAGGGGTCGGCGGTAAGTCTTCAGGCGCTGTCAGCTGGCTGAATGACATTGCCAATCTTACCCACCTGGTCGAGCAAGGCGGTTCACGCCGCGGTGCTCAGATGATCATGTTGGCGGACTGGCATCCGGACATCATTGAATTTATTATATCTAAAATGCAAAATCCTCGTGTTTTGAAGTGGCTGACCGAGAATTCCAATGATGAGGTCATCCGCGAAGAAGCGCATAAAAAATTAAAGTTTTTCCCTTTGAGCCGAACAGAAAAAGAAATGTATGAAGCCCTGGTAGATAACAAATCGACACCGGCACATATCATCGATCATGCCCGTGAAAAGCTGATTGATGGCGGTAAACTGGAAGTGCTTTCTCCTGAATTCTTATCCGGAGCCAATATCTCCGTGACTCTGACCAGCGAATTTATGCAGGCGGTCGCTGATGATGCAGATTAC
>JANJWY010000048.1 GCA_024709285.1 Erysipelotrichaceae bacterium | reverse complement strand
GTTGTTGGGCGAAGAAATATCTCTGAATGGTTTTTATTTTGTTGATCTTAAAGCTTTGGAAATTGAAAGAATAGAAATCATCGGGTAAGCCGTTGCTTAAGCTGAGTAAAAGTAGCTACAATCATTAAGAATACCAAAATCACAAATGCCAGTGATAATGTCGACCATTTCAATAGAGTCACAATTCCGGCCATATCTGCAATGATTGGTGTTGTCTGTGGAAAGCGAAATAAAACCGTGGATGTCATGATATTCTCCACATAGTCAAATCCAGCCGCAATCAATCCGACATAAAGTACATTCGAAGCTTTCAAAAGCTTCGTTTTTTTATAGAAATACGCGGAGGTAATAAGGATAAACTGAGTATATGCGATCGGCCATACCAAATCAAAGGTGAATCGCTGGCGGATGTAGAAAGCTCGGCCTTGCTCACCATAACTTTCGGCGATGCGATATAAGTCATCCGCGGAATACAAAAAGGATGTATCAATGCTTTCCGTCAGACCGAATGACTCACTTTTAGCGGATTCTTGGGGCAGGACAAAAATGATAAATGACATAAAGATTATCAGTGACAAGATGACTACGATAGCGTTGGTATTGTTTACGATCAGTGCAATGAGTTTTTTCATAATGAATCCTCTTTTCTATAGTTTAATGCATAAACAGAGAAAATAAATCCATTTGCAACTATAGGAACTATCTTTTTTATTGCATATATAGCTTTGGAGGAGAAAAATATGAAAAACATGATGAATATTACCGACAGTTATGAAAAGAATAGTGATTTCTATCGAAGTGATGAAGTATACCAGCAGTTTATCAATCAGTATCAACAATATCTGCGATCGCTTTCGACAAAGCAAATGTCGAGGGAATGTATCAGCGGGTTGAACCGATTGCAAAGGCAGAACTTGCGATCATCGTCGCAACTGAATATTCATGTGAAAGTCGGAGACGTGTGTTATATAGATTTTGGTCAGGTATATATTAATGAGGCCGGATATCAACATTTTGGTTTGATTCTGTCCATCGTCAATCACAAGGCATTTGTTCTACCAATGACTTCCAACTCAACAACGTATCAGTATGCCAACGATCCTTCGAGGATTGAGCATGGCAAAACCCATTTGCATCAATTGGGTTGGATTGAAGGGTTGAATAAGCAGTCAGTTGCTTTTATCAATGATTGCAAATTCATCAACACGGCTCGAATCATAGCGATTAAGGGTCATGTAGATGTAGATGGCGAACTATTTACGGAAATTGTCGAGAGAGTTAAGGAGTCTATCTTTCCTTAATCAACCACTATTTCTTAAATCATGGTAAAATGACAATGGTGATAACATGATTGAACGATTGTCAGGCCGATGGGTAGTTGCTGTGTCAGGAGGAGCCGATTCAATGGCTCTTTTAGACATGTGTAAAAAGGCAAAGGTGAGTATTGTGGTCGCGACGGTCCACTATCATCAGCGTCAGAGTGCAGATCGTGATTTGAAAATCGTGAATGATTATTGTGTAAAAAATGGTATTCCATTATATATAAAGCATTTCGATGAGCCTTTGATTGGGAATTTCCAGAATCAGGCCCGTTGGTATCGGTACGGATTTTTCAAGGAAGTTGTGAATGAAACTGGTTGCAAAGGTGTTTTGACAGCGCATCATCGGGATGATGTGCTTGAGACATATCTATGGCAGAATCAGCGCGGACATCGAGTGAAGCGATATGGCATCGGCAAGGAAGTCGAGATTTATGGTGTTAAAATCGTTCGCCCTCTGTTGGATAAATATAAGAAGGATTTGGTTGAGTACTGTATAAATAATAAAGTTGAATATGGTGAAGATGAGTCTAATTATTCCAACAAGTATTTGCGCAATCGCATTCGCAAGCAATTGTCCACGAAATCTTTGGAGTTTAAAGTTGCGGTATATAAAGAAATGGAATGGAAGAACCAGCAATTACTAATGGATCGGGCCATGGACAAAGAGTTTGCGGAAGGATTGGGAGATGCTGTTTTTAAGGATTCGTTTATCGAAAACGAGCGGGATATTTCTGTATTAGAACTTTGGCTTGTTTCACAGGGATACTCGGCCATCATGTCGAAAAAATGGTTGAAGGAAATCGTGCGTCAGTTAACAAGGATAAACAATGGTGTGATTCCATTGAAAAATGAACACTATCTTCAGATTCACCAGTCCACAGTCACACTTAAACGATTTTTACCCTATGAATATGCAATAACATTTGATAAAATAGAGTGCGTACATACACCTTGGTTTACGATCAGTGATCAAGGACCGCGTACCTGTGCACTTACCGTCAGTGACGATGACTTTCCGATTACCATTCGCAATTGGCATCCGGGGGATGCGATTGAAATGCGTTTTGGTACGAAGAAAGTATCGCGTTGGTTTATTGACCGCAAGATTGAGGAAGATCGGCGAAAAAGTTGGCCTGTTGTCTGTGACAGAGATGGCAAAGTAATCTTTGTTGTTGAGATTGGCTGCGATGTGGTTCATTATTCTGACAATCCGAATATGTTTGTGCTAAAATAGAAACAATCTTCAGGAGGATAAGGCAATCATGCATCAAGATTTAAAGAAAATCCTAGTCAGCGAAGAAGAAATCGTTGCAAAGTGTAAGGAGCTTGGAGCTCGGATCAGTCATGACTATCGTACCGTCGGCGAAATTCCGTTGTTGGTCGCCGTATTGAAGGGATCAGTCCCTTTCTTAGCCGAACTGGTCAAACATATCGACTTGGATATTGAGTTCGATTTCATGGATGTATCTTCCTATGAAGGAACAGAATCAATCGGAGATGTCCGAATCATTAAAGACTTAGACCGTTCCATTAAGGGAACACGTATTTTATTGGTTGAAGATATCGTTGATACCGGTCGGACGATCAAAGAAGTTACTCGCTTATTATTGAATAAAGGAGCAACGGAAGTAAAGATCGTAAGTTTGCTGGATAAGCCCAGCCGTCGGGTCATAGAAATCAGTGCCGATTATGTCGGCTTTGAAATCCCGAATGAATTCGTTGTCGGATTCGGATTGGATTTCAATGAGAAGTATCGTAACTTACCCTATGTCGGGGTATTGAAAGATGAATTTTATTAGTAAGTAAGGAGCGTGAAAGCGTGAATAGAAACAGAGCATTGAACATGCTCCCTTATATAATCGTTATGATTGCGATGATGAGTTTATTATTATTCACATCCAATTCCCAAGTTAAGCAACTTAACTATAACGAGTTTATGGAGCTTGTTCGTAAAGATGTGATTACTGAGGCAGATGTAAGTGTCTC
>JANJWY010000047.1 GCA_024709285.1 Erysipelotrichaceae bacterium | reverse complement strand
ATGCTCGCGGCGATCCAGCCGACTTAACCGCAGCTCAGTGAACTGCGCTTGATTTCTTTGGGTGTACGGATACCGCATTCGATGACTTCATAATAGGCATCTGTGGCCATAAACCGGATTTTATCACCGATTTTAACAGAGCCTTCCTTGATTCGCACATAAGCGATGACTCCTCGGTAGGAATCATAGATAGAATCAAAAACGAGTGCTTTGAGCGGTGCATTGGGATCTCCTTGCGGTGCCGGCACCCTTGCCACGATGGCTTCAAGCACCTGCTCTACATTCAACCCGGTTTTCGCACTGATTTGCGGAGCATTAGCCGCTTCAAGTCCGATGACATTTTCAATTTCCTCAATGACTTTTTGAGGATCGGCTGCCGGCAAATCTACTTTGTTAATTACCGGAATGATTTCCAGGTTGTTATCCAATGCCAGATACACGTTGGCCAACGTCTGAGCTTCGATTCCCTGAGAAGCATCAACGACCAGCACAGCCCCTTCACAAGCCGCCAGAGATCGTGACACTTCATACGTAAAATCGACATGGCCCGGAGTATCAATCAAATGAAAAGTATATTCATTTCCGTCTTTGGCTGTATATTTCAGTTGAACGGCATTCAGTTTTATCGTAATGCCGCGTTCACGCTCCAAATCAAGGGTATCGAGCATCTGCTCCATCATCTCACGGTTTTCAAAGGTTTTCGTCATTTCCAAAATACGGTCAGCCAATGTTGACTTACCGTGATCGATATGAGCGATAATAGAGAAATTGCGAATGTATTTTTGGTTCATAAAAATCCTTTCAAAAGCATAACCCATTATAACAAAACAAGCGCAATAAAAAAAGACTTACGGTCAATTTTTGGCTTGACTAATCAACAATGACGATGGTGCATAAAAAAAGCACTGCAATTTCGCAGTGCGCTGTATGAGTTTTAATTACTCCGTCATCAACCGATAGGTTACATTGATGGTTTCATCTTGAATATAGTAAGCTGAATTGGTTTCAAACAAATGCAAGATATGAGACTTACCGGATGAGTCCGTGGCAGTAAACACGGCAATCGAGCGAATGCGTAAGGCATACTCAACGACTAGTGATGGAGCCTTACCGATCAGTTCTTTGACAAACGCTTCCTGACCTTCCTCGACATAAATCAGCTGATCGATGGACAAAGTGAGCACCATGTTGCTGACTTCGGCATGTGCACGCATATCATAGTAATCATTATCATCCGGCGTATTTTCTTTGGTTGCAATGGCAAATTTCTCAATATTTTCCGAGATGACCGTGATAGCACCTTCATTGACATTTTTAGCCAAATTGTCAAACTGCGGCGTATTGGTCAGCAACAAGGCAACCGCTAAAACAGATATTGCTGCACCTTGAAACCAGAACATTGGCGTTTTAAACAAATCGTACGTGCGATTGGTTTTTCCGGACAAACGTTTTTGCCACAGATAACTGCGAATGATCTGTATCAGCATCCAAACGACGCCCAATGCCAGAATGAGCCAAGATAACTCTTTCATGCTATCCCTCCTTACGTGATAAATACTCTTTAAACGACTTTGTATAACTGCGATTGACCTCGATTTTTTTCTTATTGTCCATAATCAGTGTCAGCTTTCCGTTAAATCCGGAAGCAATCGCCTCAATACGAGCAACATTGACGATAACAGATTTTGAAATCCGGAAGAATCCGGCTTGAATCAATTCTTCTTCAAGCTGATACAGCTTGGCTGACAAACTTATTTCAGCTTTATCCGTATATGCAAACACGTCATTACCGAAGGATTCAATGGTAAATACCTGATCAAAACGAACTTTTACCTCACCTCGGGAAGTCTTACCCGAAAGCACACCGCCGGTCGCCTTTTTATATCGTTCCAGCCACTCATGCAACCCATCTATCTGGTTCAAATCAAAAACCAGATTGATTTTACCTTCTTCGCATTCAGCGACGTTGCGGCAAAGCACAATCTTATAGTCCGGCGTTTCTTCGATTTTCAAGGTTTGTTTGATCTTTTCCTTCCCTGCGGGATCAAATTTGATCTTAAACACCTTTTTCCTCCCCGGGCTTACACCCATATTCTAAACTACCCCAAGTTACAGACAAGTAAAAAAAGGTAAGTTACACTATTTATTCAATAACTTGCGCATCATGGATGAGAACCCGGGTGCCAATGTAACGGCAATCAAAGCGCATCCCATTCCCTGAATGATATTATAACTTGCGGACGGGATGAAATACTCCCAGCTCTGCGTCAGAAACACATCAGTCAATCCATAGGCCAGCGTGATCCACAGTCCGCCGGCAACAAAAGGTATGATCCTTTTCAATGGTGACTGCAGCTTGTTATACAAATATGCGACCATAATACCTTCGATACCCTTAATGAGCACCGTAAAGAACATGTATTGCGGATATCCTAAGGCAAAGTCCGCCAGCCCGCTTCCGACTCCTCCGATCACAAACATCATCGGAGCGGGTAACACGGTAGCCAACAACATGATAAGTGCATCGCCGATGTTTAAGTATCCGATGAAAATCGGGATTGCCACAAAAATCGTTAAGGCCGATACCATGGCGGTAAACAGCGCAGTCACGGTTATTCTTTTCGTTAAGGTCATACTTCAACTTCCTTTCCAATCCAGGTTTTACCGATGCCGTGATAAAAATCGGCTGCTATAGTTTTTTTCTTGCCTTCCAGCTGTAACTGCTGTATATAAATCCAACCGTCATTGACAGCCAGGATCATCGAATCCTGATCAAAACCGACAAAAACAGGAACTTTGTGACTGTGCTTCCCTTCAACAAAGCGCGCCTGATGTATCTTACACTTCTTCTTATCGATGATGAAATGTGATACCGGCCAGCTGATAAGCCCGCGAATCTGATTGTATATCATTCGGCCGCTTTTACTGAAATCAATTTTCTCATCTTCCGAAGTAATATTGTAAGCAAAAGTGACTTGACTTTCATCTTGTTCGCGAAAATCTGCCTTACCTTCGAATACCTGTCTCAAATCTTCTTTTATGCAAATTGAAGCACAATCCATCAATCGGTCATGCACAATTTCAGTCGTATCATCTTCACCAATCAAAACTTCCCGTTGAGCAAATACCGGTCCGGCATCCATTTTGACAGCCATTTTCATCAGAGAAATCCCTGTTTTCTTCTCACCGTCAATCACAGCTTTATGAATCGGTGCTCCGCCACGATATTTCGGTAACAGCGATGCATGAACATTGATACATCCCAATGGCGGTGTTTCAAGCAATCGCTTAGGCAACATTTGGCCGTATGCACATGTGACGATCATTTCCGGTTGAAATTCCAGAATATCATCCACGGCTTCCTTAACTTTTAAAGGTTGTAAAACCGGAATGCCGAAAGCAGATGCCAATGTTTTAATCGGAGTAGGCATCATTTTCTGATCGCGGCCGATTGGTTTGTCCGGCTGAGTGACAACTGCAACAACATCGTAATTTTCTTCAATCAGGGTTTTAAGAACAGCTGTCGCAAAGACCGGCGTACCCATAAATACTACTCTAATATTCATATGCCACCTCACTGCCCTATTATAGCATTTTTTTCAAAAAATCTTGATAGACATCATCAATTTCAGTGTTTTTCCGCCGTGATTGTTTTATTGCAATTTTCTTAAGGCTCTGCTATAATTTTAAAGCGAAACTTCAAGGAGGTGCAAGGATGCCAAACATTAAAAGTCAAAAGAAACGTTCATTAACAAACTTAAAGCGGTCTGCGGCGATCACTTCGGAAAAATCTGCTCTTAAAACACAAATGAAGCATGTGTTGAAAGCAATTGCCGATCAAAATAAAACTGCTGCTGTTGAAGCAAATGATTTATTGAACTCTCGCTTAGACAAAGCGGTTACCAGCGGAATCTATCACAAAAATTACGCCAGCCGTCAAAAAGCCCGTTTTTCAAAAGCTATCAACGCATTGGTATAAGACAACCAGCACTGCTGGTTTTTTTATTACCAAAAAGAGCCCGAAGGCTCTAGTGTTCAATATCTTCCGGTAACTCCCATGTACACTCCGTGGCTAATCCGCCCAATGAGGTTTCCTTTAATTCCATGGCGAT